>JBIIHO010000074.1:0-7646 GCA_044235605.1 Steroidobacteraceae bacterium
GATTCTCCTCAGCCCGATGTGACCTTCGCCGATCTCGGCTTGCCTGCGTCCTTGGTCACTGCGCTTGCGGCCGTCGGCTATGAGACGCCTTCGCCGATCCAGCGAGCGACCATTCCGACTCTACTCGAGGGGCATGACCTCATAGGCCAGGCGCAGACGGGTACAGGGAAGACGGCGGCTTTCGCGCTACCGATGCTCGCCAAGATCGATGTGGCGCGTCGTGAGCCACAGGCGCTCGTCCTGGTACCGACGCGCGAGCTCGCGATTCAGGTTGCAGAGGCCTGCCAAAAGTATGCGAGCCATATGCCGGGTTTGCATGTGTTGCCGATATACGGCGGGCAGAGCTACAAGCCTCAACTTGATGCGCTACGTCGCGGGGTACACGTTGTCGTGGCCACGCCGGGGCGTGTGATCGACCATCTCGATCGCGGTACGCTTAATTTGAAGACGATTCGCGTTGTCGTGCTCGACGAAGCTGACGAGATGCTGCAGATGGGCTTCGTTGACGCAATCGACCATATTTTGAGTCTCGTTCCGCCGGAGCGGCAGGTAGCCTTGTTTTCGGCAACCTTGCCGGGGCCCATCAAGCGAATTGCTCAGAAGCATCTTCGCGATCCTCGGGAAATCACGGTCCGCTCCAAGACGGCGACGGCCGCCAACATTCGTCAAAGATATTGGCTTGTCTCGGGAATGCATAAGCTCGACGCGCTGACGAGACTGCTCGAGGTAGAACCGTTCGATGCCATGCTGGTATTCGCGCGAACCAAGCACTCGACCGTTGAGCTCGTGGAGAAGCTCGAGGCGCGGGGTTTTGCGGCGGCCGCTTTGAACGGCGATATTCTTCAGGCACAGCGTGAGCGCACGATCGCTGCCCTCAAAAGCGGGAAAATAGATATCGTCGTCGCGACCGACGTCGCTGCCCGCGGGCTCGATGTCGAGCGGATCACGCACGTGGTCAACTACGACGTACCTCACGATAGCGAGTCATACGTCCATCGCATCGGGCGCACGGGCCGCGCAGGTCGCTCGGGCGAGGCGATTCTGTTCATCTCGGCGCGCGAACGAAATATGCTGCGTATTATCGAGCGGGCGACACGACAGCCCATCGAGCCGATGAATCTCCCCTCGATTCAGGACGTCAACGCTCGTCGAGCGGAGAAGTTTAAAAAAGAGTTGAGTGAGATGATCGGTGCCCAGGATCTGGCGCCGTATCGAGGAGTCATCGAGGAATTCGTACGTGAAAGCGGGGCGGATGTTGTCGATGTCGCAGCTGCGCTCGCATCGATGGCGAAGCCCGGCCGAGCACTGTTCATCACAAAACGATCTGCAGAGTCGGAAGCTAGCTCCGAGCCGAGGCGTGACGAGCCTCGCGGTGAGTTTGAATCGATCGAGCGAAAAGCGTCTAGACCCCGACGCCCCGAAGGTCCTCAGGCGATTTTCCGACTCGAGGTCGGGCGACGTCACGGGGTGCAGCCCGGTAACATCGTCGGCGCGTTGGCGCATGAAGGTGATCTGCATGGTAGCGAAATCAACGGTATCGATATTCGAGACGACCACTCCTTCGTAAGGTTGCCTGCCGCGATTCCCGAGCATGTGCTCAAACATTTGGCTGAGGTCGTCGTCCGTGGGCAGCGGCTCGACATCCGACTCGTTAAGGCCAGCAAAGGGCCCGGCAAGAAGCGTCGCTAGAGATTTGGTTCCTGCGGCATAATCCCGACATCGCTACCTGGATGTCGGTGAGTTCCCATGTTTAAGACTTTGCTCTGCGCAGCACTGCTTGCCTTGGTTTTTCCCTCCTGGGTCACGGCCGAGACGGCAAAACGACCGATCACCCACGAAGACCTCTGGCTCATGAAGCGCGTCGGTGCACCGTCGGTGAGTCCCGATGGTCGTTGGGCGGTGTTTTCGGTAACCGAGGCGGCCTATAACGAGAAGGACCAGGTCACTGATCTCTGGATCGTATCTACGGCAACCTCTTCGAAGTCGGCACCGCGTCGGCTGACCGGAACGGCCGGCGGGGAGAGTGGCGTCGAATGGAGCCCCGACGGAACGCGTCTCGTATTTTCTGCGAAGCGCGAGGGCGATGACACCGCTCAGCTTTACTTGCTCGATCTCAGCGCCGGCGGCGAGGCTCAGCGACTCACTCAACTCGTCAACGGTGCCCGGTCGCCGAAATTCTCGCCCGACGGCAAGCGTATCGCGTTCTCGAGCGCCGATTTCCCGGGCGCGAAGAACGAGGCGGATAATCGTCGGATCGAGGCCGAGCGCAAAGCCCGAAAATGGAATGCGCGGATCTATGACGGGTTCCCGATCCGCAACTGGGATCGTTGGCTCGAGGATCGTAAGCCTCGGCTACTCGTTCTTGATCTCTTAGACGCAGGTTCAGCAGCGGGAGATCCACGCGAATTACTTCGTGACTCGGCGCTCGTTCGCGAGCCCGGGTTCGCAGGGCGTGGCGGCGACGGCGGGGATTCGTTGGACGCCACCTGGACGCCCGACGGTAAAGGGCTCGTCTTCGTTGCCAGCACCGATCGACACACGGCAGCGTTCCGGTTTACGTCATCGAATCTTTGGTATGTCTCGCTTGAGGGTGGAGAGCCTCTGAAGCTGACCGGCGATGATCACTCGTGGTCACAACCGACGTTCTCGCCCGACGGCAAGACTTTGTTGGCCGGAATCGATCGAAAAAGCGACAAGGTTTACACGGCGAGCGAACTCATCGCTCTCGACTGGGATGGGCCGCGAGCGGGTAGTGTGACCTTGCAGCGCGGTCGCGAGATCACTCGTGGCATCGATCGATCCGTCACATCGTTTGCGATCACGTCAGATTCTCGAACGGTGTATTTTCTGGCCGAAGAGGCCGGCCATGAAAAGCTGTTTGAGGCGAGTCTGGTGGTTGGGCAGCCTCGACTCGCGTTCGATATCGAGACGGGTGTCTATACCAATTTGTCGGTGGCGACGGAGTCTCGCCGGCCGGTATTGGTGGCGAATTTCGAGAGTGCGACACGCCCTCCGGAGGTTGTGCGGGTCGATGTTGCGAGGGGCAGTCACGTCGAGCTGACCCGATTCAACGAAGCGAAGGTCGCTACGCTCGATTTGGAGCCGCCTCGTCATTTCTGGTTCACGAGCAGTCAGGGTCGTCGCATCCACAACATGTTAGTGGTGCCGCCCGGGTTCGATCCATCAAAGAAATATCCGCTGTTCGTCGTCATTCATGGTGGGCCTCACACCATGTGGCGCGATCAATGGGTGACTCGTTGGAATTACCATCTGCTCGCTAGGCCGGGCTATGTCGTGCTTCTGACTAACTACAGCGGATCGACGGGGTTCGGCGAGGGATTCGCTCAGGCCATACAGGGTGATCCGCTGCGCACACCCGGCGCCGAGGTCAATGAGGCTGCGGATATTGCTCTTCGAGACTACCCGTTCATTGACGGGACTCGCCAGTGCGCCGGTGGTGCGAGCTATGGCGGTCATCTCGCTAACTGGTTGCAGGCGACGACCACCCGCTATCGTTGCCTCATTAGTCACGCTGGGCTTATCAACCTTGAGTCGCAATGGGGTACGAGCGACACGGTGTATGGCCGTGAGGTGAATAATGGCGGACCTGTTTGGGAGCAGGGCCCAGTTTGGCGGGAGCAAAATCCGATCCGCTATGCGGCGTCGTTCAAAACTCCGACCCTGGTGACCATCGGCGAGCGCGACTTCCGCGTGCCGCTGAACAACTCGTTGGAGTATTGGACGGTCCTGCAGCGCCAACAGGTCCCGAGCCGGCTCGTCGTATTCCCCGACGAGAATCACTGGATCCTGAAGGGCGAGAACAGCCGGCTCTTCTACCAAGAGGTCCACGACTGGCTCGCCCGCTGGCTGCGGAGTCCGGACTCCGGGGCCCCTTCGACGCCCTGAGATCTGCCCCGGGGCGCCCCATGGCGTCCCGGGGGTAATTCCATTATCATTGTCGGCCCTTCCAGCTCCTCGGGCTGTGAGGTGGGTGTAGCGTCCCGTTTGGGTGCTCCCCAAGTGCTTGATTTGAAAGCCCCCCGAGGGGCTTTTGTTTTTTGGGCCCCTGGCCGGGGCGGGTTTGCTAAAGAGGGGCCTTCGTGGCCCTTTTTCATTCCCGCAGAGGTTTGGGGTCGTGAAGGATGGACGATGGCGACTGCAGCAGCAATTCGCGACAAGCTCATCGGGCTACTGGAGCCCCTGATCGAGCGTTTGGGCTATGAGCTGGTCGACATCGAATGGGTGTCGGCGCCTCGATCAGGCGTGTTGCGGATCTTCATCGATCAGCCCGCCGAAAAGGGTGGGCACATCGGGGTCGAAGATTGCGAGACGGTGAGTCGAGAAGTGTCAGCGTTGCTCGATGTAGAGGATCCGATTAGCGGAGCCTACAACCTCGAGGTGTCGTCGCCAGGATTCGATCGAGTGCTGCGTAAACCTGCGCATTTCGAACGATTCGTCGGCGCAAGGGTTTGGGTTGAATTGAAGGTGCCTCGCGATGGACGCCGTCGATACACAGGCGATCTTTCGGGGGTTGACGAGTTGGGTTGTACCGTCACGGTGGATGGTCAGCCCGTGAGAATCGGATTCGCCGAGATCGGTAAAGCGCGCCTCGTGGTGTGAGCGGTCTGTCGGTGTTTCGCGTGCAAGGGGACAGAAGACGATGAGCAAGGAAATCATGATGGTCGTGGACGCCGTCTCGAACGAGAAGGGCGTCGATAAGGAAGTCATCTTCGAGGCGCTCGAGGCGGCACTCGCTTCAGCGACTCGCAAGAAGCACGGTGAGGAATGGGACGTGCGCGTCACCATCAACCGCAAGACGGGTGAGTACGACACGTTCCGTCGTTGGAAAGTCTTCGCCGACGATTCTAAGGAACTGGAGGTTCCCGATCGCGAGTTGCGACTCGAGGACGCGATCGACGTCGACAAAAAAGCGGTGATCGGCGGTTTCGTCGAAGAGCCGATGGAATCGGTTTCTTTCGGCCGTATCGCCGCCCAACAGGCGAAGCAGGTCATCGTACAGAAGGTTCGTGAGGCTGAGCGTGCTCAGGTCGTCGAAGCGTACAAAGACCGTGTAGGTCAGTTGGTCAGCGGCGTCGTCAAGCGCGTAGACCGTAATGGCATTTTCGTCGACCTGGGCGGGAACGCCGAGGGTTTCGTATCCCGCACCGATATGATCATGCGCGAGCAGGTGAAGCCGCAGGATCGCATCAAGGCGTTTCTTAAAGAGGTGCGCTCAGAGCCTCGTGGTCCGCAACTCTTTTTGACTCGATCTGCACCGGAGTTTCTCATCGAGCTCTTCAAGCTCGAGGTTCCCGAGGTAGGTCAGGGCCTCATCCAAATTTTGGGCGCTGCGCGTGACCCGGGTATTCGCGCCAAAATCGCCGTTCGCAGCAACGATCCTCGTATCGATCCGGTCGGCGCCTGCGTCGGCATGCGAGGCTCGCGAGTTCAGGCCGTCTCTAACGAGATCGCCGGAGAGCGTGTCGACATCATTCCGTTCGATGAAAACCCCGCGCAGTTCGTGATCAACGCGATGTCGCCAGCGGAGGTCATCTCCATCGTCGTCGACGAAGACTCGCACAGCATGGATATCGCGGTTTCCGAAGAAAAGCTTTCGCAGGCTATTGGCCGAGGCGGTCAAAATATTCGGCTCGCCAGCCAGCTGACAGGCTGGGAGCTCAATGTCATGACCGAGTCGGATGCTGAAGCGAAGAGCGAGTCCGAGGCCCGAACCCTCGTCGAAAACTTCATGAAGCAGCTCGATGTCGACGAAGACGTCGCCACGATTCTCGTTCAGGAGGGTTTCTCCACGGTTGAGGAAATTGCGTACGTCCCGCAGGCTGAGCTCAATGCAATCGAAGAGTTCAACGAAGACATCGTCAAAGAACTGCGCAGTCGAGCGCGCGACGTACTGCTGACGCAGGCCATCGCAAGCGAAGAAAGTATCGATTCGCAGCTTCCCGCCGACGACTTGCTCTTGCTCGAAGGTATGCAGCCCGATCTCGCTCTTGCATTGGCACGACGCGGCGTCCGTACGAGAGAAGATCTCGCGGAACAAGCTGTAGATGATCTATTGGATATTCAGGGGCTCACGGCCGACGAGGCTGGCAAGCTCATCATGAAGGCTCGCGAGCATTGGTTCGCACCGGGCCACGGTTGAGTAGACCCCACAGGAACCTGATATGGCTGATGTAACGGTTGCCCAATTTGCCGAGGTACTCAAGGTGCCGGTCGAGAAGCTGATCACTCAGCTTGCTCAAGCCGGTATCGAGGTCAGTGGACCAAACGATCGCATCAGTGACGATGCGAAGTTGGTGTTGCTGACTCACCTGCGGCGGAGTCATGGCCAGGCGGAAGAGTCGGGCGGAGCAGTGGCTGCGCCTCGCAAGATCACCTTGCAGCGTAAGCAGCAAAGCGAGATCAAGCTTGCCGGTGGTGCCGGACGCGCTCGTACCGTGAACGTGGAGGTTCGCGTCAAGCGAACCTACGTAAAGCGAGATGTGCTCGAGGAGCAGGCCAAGGCTCAGGGTGAGGACTCCGAAACCAAGCGACGCGAGGCTGAGGAGGCCGCACGTCTCGAGCGAGAGCGGCAAGAACATGAGCGCCGAGAGACCGAGAGGCTCGAGGCAGAAAACCGACGGCGTATCGAAGAGGAAGCGGCCGCCCGTCGTGCGGCCGACGAGGCTCGTCGAGCTGCCGAGCAGCGCGAACGCGACCAAGGTGATGCGGACAAGTCGGGTCGCGCCAAGGCGCCTGCGACCCCCGAGACCCGTGCGACCGAAGCTCGTCCAGGCAAGGCTGCCGTTGCAGATTCCGATCGTGACAAGCGTACGCGTTACGGTCGTGCCGAATTACACGTCAGCACTGACGCAAGTTCGCGTCTTAAGAAAAAGAAGCGGATTCGTGAGCGCAAGGCTCCGGTGGGTATGGAGCAGCGTCACGGATTCGAGCTGCCGACGGCTCCAGTCGTACGTGAAGTCGTGATCGGCGAAACCATCACGCCGCAAGAACTTGCACAGAAAATGGCGGTCAAGGCGACCGAAGTCATCAAGGCCATGATGAATATGGGCGTGATGGCAACCATCAATCAGCCTATCGACCAGGACACGGCCGTTCTTGTCGTAGAGGAAATGGGTCATACCGCTAAGATCCTCAAAGAAAATCAACTTGAAACCGATATCCAGGGCGCGGATGGAGAGTCAATAGAGAGTCTCTCGAGACCGCCAGTCGTGACCGTGATGGGTCACGTCGACCACGGTAAGACCTCGTTGCTCGACTACATCAGAAAGACCAAGGTGGCCTCCGGCGAAGCGGGCGGTATCACGCAGCATATCGGTGCCTATCACGTGCAGACCGATAAGGGCGGCGTTACTTTCCTCGATACTCCGGGTCACGCCGCCTTCACGGCGATGCGTGCGCGTGGTGCCAAGGCGACCGACGTCGTCATTCTCGTCGTTGCGGCAGACGACGGCGTGATGCCTCAGACCATTGAGGCCATCCAACACGCGAGGGCGGCCGGTGTGCCGATCGTGGTTGCAGTCAATAAAATCGACAAGAGCTCGGCAGATCCAGACCGTGTTCGAACTGAGCTATCCAAGCAGGAAGTAATCCCCGAAGAGTGGGGCGGCGACACGATGTTCGTGAAC
>JBIIHO010000177.1:0-4343 GCA_044235605.1 Steroidobacteraceae bacterium
GGTCAGGGTATCGATCAACTACTCGATGCGATTCTGCTTCAGGCGGAGGTGCTCGAGCTCAAGGCTCCGGTGACGGGGCTTGCGGCCGGCATCATCGTCGAGGCGAGCGTCGAAAAAGGCCGCGGTGCGGTAGCGACTGTGCTCGTCAAGAAAGGCACGCTCAAACTCGGCGACCCGATCATCGCTGGTCAGGAATTTGGTCGTGTACGCGCCATGTTCGACGAGACGGGTAAGAGTGTCGAAGAGGCTAAGCCCTCGATGCCGGTACTCGTCCTAGGGCTATCAGGCGCGCCGAACGCAGGCGATGAAATGCTCGCGGTCGAAAGCGAGCGCAAGGCGCGCGAAGTCGCGCTTTATCGTCAAGGGAAATTCCGCGACGTCAAATTGGCGAAGCAGGCCGCTGCCGTGGGCGACGTGTTCTCGCAGATGGCAGAAGACAAAGCTGGGGTCATCAGCGTTGTCATCAAGGCCGACGTACAGGGTAGTGCTGAAGCCTTGCGAGACTCGCTTACCAAGCTCTCCACCGACGAGGTGCAGGTCAAGGTGGTGGCCAGCGGCGTCGGCGGTATCACTGCATCGGATGTGCAGCTCGCGGCGGCCTCCAAAGCCATGGTGCTCGGCTTCAACGTTCGCGCCGATTCGGGTGCGCGCGAGGCGGTCAAAGAAACGGGTATCGATATCCGTTATTTCTCGATCATTTACGAAGCCATCGACGATATCAAGCAGCGCATGAGCGGCTTGCTTGCGCCGGAGATCAGGGAGCAGATTGTCGGGACCGCGCAGGTTCGCGACGTCTTCCGGTCGAGCAAGTTCGGCGTCGTTGCCGGCTGCCTCGTCATCGAAGGGTCGGTCAAGCGCAACAATCCGATTCGTGTGCTTCGCGACAACGTCGTTATCTTCGAAGGCGCTCTCGAATCTCTTCGTCGTTTCAAGGACGACGTCGGCGAGGTTCGGGCGGGTACCGAGTGCGGTATCGGCGTCAAGAACTATCAGGACGTTCGCGTCGGCGACCAGATCGAGTGCTTTGCCCGCGTCGAAGTGGCGCGCGCGATAGCTTGATCGCCAGGTCTCTACCGTTCGTGATTCTGTGACCAGCAAGGCCCGACAGCAACGCGTCGAGTCCGAACTGCAGCGCGTGGTATCGGAGCTGATCTCGCGCGAGGTCAAGGATCCGCGGGTTGGTATGGTGACCATTACCGCTGTTCGTGTCGCACCAGACATGGGTTCCGCCCGGGTGATGTTCGTGCCCTTCGGTGATCGCCATACCCCCGATGAGGTGGGCGAGGGGCTACGACGTGCCGCGGGATTCCTGCGCGGTGAGGTGGGTCGTCGGCTCGGCTTGCGGCACGCGCCGCGGCTCGATTTTGAATTCGACGAAAGCATCGAACGCGCAGATCGTCTCACTCGCCTCATCGATCACGCTGTACGCGACGATCAGGACGATCCGACCTCTGGCGGCCACTCCCGTTGACCGACGGCATTCTGCTTCTCGACAAGCCCCTAGGTTTGTCCTCGACGGCTGCTGGGCTGCGCGTCCGTCGGCTGCTCGGCGCGAGTAAGGCGGGTCATGTCGGCAGTCTTGATCCGCTTGCGACGGGAATGCTCCCGATCTGCATTGGCGAGGGCACCAAGCTCGCCAGCGAAATTCTTGAAGGTGACAAGGTTTATCGTTTCCGGATCTCGCTCGGCAAACGAACCACGACGGGTGATGCAGAAGGTGAGGTCGTTGAGGAAAGATCGATTCCATCGTTCGAGCGCCGAGCGATCGATGAGGTCCTAGCGCGATTTCTGGGCGAGACGTCACAAGTCCCACCGATGTACTCGGCGATCAAGCAGGGAGGGGTTCCCCTCTATCGGCGAGCAAGGGCCGGTGAGATCGTCGATCGCCCGCCGCGCAAGATCCGCATCGAGTCCCTCGAACTCATTGTTATCGAGCCGACCGGGCTCGAGTGCCGAGTAGTCTGCGGCAAAGGGACGTACGTGCGGGTTCTCGCCGAGGACATCGCCGTCGCCCTGGGGACGGTCGGCCACGTTTCCGAACTTCGCCGAGAGAGTGTTCAGCCTTTCGGCGCAGAGCGATTGGTCACGCTTGAGCAAATTGAATCCACGAGGGGTGTCGGGCTGCCTTGGGTGAGCCTGGACGAGGCCGTCGGTCATCTGAAGCTCGTCTCGTTGACGCCGGAGGCGGCCAGACGGATGGCGCAGGGGCAGGTGGTCGAGGCCCCGGAGGCGCTGCGCTTCGCCCTTGGGGAGACGGTCCGGCTTCATGGGCCGGGGTCAGTTTTCATGGGTTTGGGGAGGGTCGCAGCCCCGGGACGGGTCGCCCCCAAGCGACTTGTCGCGGAAAAGGCCAGCGAGTACAATCCGCCGCCTTCAACACGACCGTAACTATCAAGATTTAAAAGGGTTTTTCAGAATGCCTCTTAGCACAGAGAAAAAGAGCGGAGTCGTCGCGCAGTTCCGCCGGGATCCCAAGGACACGGGCTCTCCCGAAGTTCAGATTGCGCTCCTTTCCGAGCGGATTACTGGCCTCGGCCAGCACTTCTCCTCGCACGCCTCGGACCATTCGTCCCGTCGCGGTCTCGTGAAGATGGTTAACCAGCGCCGCAAACTCCTCGACTACCTCAAGGCCAGTCAGCCGCAGAAGTATCAGGAAGTTGTCGAGCGTCTCGGGCTGCGTCGCTAAGCAGTCCCTTCCGCAAAGGCCGCGCCTCTCACTGAGCGCGGCCTTTTCGCTTACAGCATTTTTTCACGAGGTTTCCCGTGCCGGTATTCAAGAAGTCTTTTCAGTATGGTTCCCACACGTTGACGCTCGAGACGGGCGAAATGGCCCGTCAGGCCGATGCCGCAGTCGTCGCGTCCTTGGGTGATACGGTCGTGTTGTGTACGGCCGTGGCCGCCAAGAAGGCCGCGCCGGGGCGCGATTTCTTCCCGCTCACCGTCAATTACCAAGAGAAGTTCTACGCGGCGGGTCGCATCCCGGGCGGGTTCTTCAAGCGAGAAGGTCGCCCCACCGAAAAAGAGACGCTGACGTCGCGTCTGATCGACCGTCCGATCCGCCCGCTCTTCCCGGACGGCTTTTACAACGAAGTGCAGGTTGTGACCACGGTCATCTCGATCGATCCGGAAATCGATGCCGATATTCCGGCGATGGTCGGCGCCTCGGCAGCCCTCGCGTTGTCGGGTGTTCCCTTCAATGGCCCGATCGGTGCCGCGCGAGTCGGGTATAAGGACGGCAAGTACCTTCTCAATCCGACCGCCAAAGAAATCAAAACATCCGAACTCAATCTCGTCGTCGCCGGCACCAAAGACGGTGTGATGATGGTCGAGTCCGAAGCCAATTGCCTCACCGAAGAAGTGATGCTCGGTTCTGTCGTGTTCGGGCACGAGCAGATGCAGGTCGCCATCAAGGCGATCAACGAATTGGTCGTCGAGTGCGGCAAACCGCGCTGGGACTGGAAGCCGAACTCCGCCACGGCTGAGCTCGAAGGCGCGGTGCGTACCGCTGCGTACGCTTCGTTGTCCGAGGCGTATCGCATCACCGAGAAGCAGGCGCGTTACTCACGCGTTGGCGAAATCAAGAAGGCGGTCATCGAGCAGCTGACTGCGGGAGAGACTCCCGCGTATACCGCCGAGCAGGTGGACGATCAGTTGTTCCGTCTCGAGAGCAATATCGTTCGCGAGCGAATCCTGAACGGTGAGCCGCGTATCGACGGTCGCGATTCCGTGACGGTGCGCCCCATCACCATCAAGGTGGGCGTCACCCCGCGTACTCATGGCTCCGCGCTGTTCACTCGCGGTGAGACCCAAGCCCTCGTCGTCACGACGCTCGGCACGGGTCGCGACTCGCAGATCATCGATGCGCCGGAAGGCGAGCATCGCGAGCCGTTCATGCTGCATTACAACTTCCCGCCGTTCTCGGTGGGTGAAACGGGCATGATGTCAGGCCCGAAGCGCCGCGAAATCGGTCACGGAAACCTCGCTCGTCGTGGCGTGTCGGCTGTGATGCCGGACATGGAAAAGTTCCCGTACGTCATTCGCGTCGTATCAGAGATTCTCGAGTCGAACGGCTCGTCGTCGATGGCCTCCGTGTGTGGCGCCTCGCTCGCCATGATGGACGCCGGCGTTCCGCTCAAGTCGCCTGTCGCGGGTGTCGCGATGGGTCTCGTGCTCGAAGGCAAGCGCTACAAAGTGCTCACGGACATCCTGGGTGACGAAGATCACCTCGGCGATATGGACTTCAAAGTGGCTGGCACCAAAGATGGTGTGACGACGCTGCAAATGGACATCAAGGTCGAGGGCATAACGCCCGAGATCATGAAGGTCGCACTCGAGCAGGCGAA
>JBIIHO010000022.1:0-11956 GCA_044235605.1 Steroidobacteraceae bacterium
AGGTGTGACCGGCGATGAGCTCCGCGGCTTTGCAACAGCGATGCGAGAGCTTGCTCGACGACCCTCCGTTCCGGAGCAGCTTCGACAGCAGGCTATCGATATCGTCGGCACGGGCGGCGATGCCTCGGGCAGCGTGAATATTTCGACCGGTTCGGCGCTGCTGAGCGCCGCCTGCGGTATCCCCGTCATTAAGCACGGCAATCGCTCGATTTCGAGTAAGTCCGGCAGCGCAGACGTACTCGAGAAGTTAGGACTTCCACTGCCTCTCGACGAGGTACGTGCCGGAGAGTGCCTCGAGAAAACAGGCTTTACTTTTCTTTTCGCGCCCCATTATCACCCCGCGATGAAGTCAATTGCGCCAGTCCGTCAGGCGCTGGGTGTTCGCACTGTGTTCAACGTACTCGGACCGCTGACGAATCCTGCCACGCCCCCGTTCGCGATCGTTGGGGCCTTCAATGAGCCCACTGCCGAGTTGATGGCGCGAGCTCTTTGCGGCATGCCAGGCCTGACTCGTGCGTGGGTTGTACACGGCGCAAATGGCTGGGATGAGCCGACTCCGTTAGGTCCGTTCGTCGTATTCGATGTGAAAGCCGGCCGTGTCGAGCGATCTCAGCGTACTCCGGAAGACTACGGCCTCCCGCGCTGCGACGCTGCAGCGCTGACGGGCGGCGATGCCGGCTTTAATGCGGCGGCACTCGATCGGGTACTGCGAGGCGAAGACCGTGGTGCGCATCGTGATGCCCTCGTGATGGGGGCAGCTATCGCACTCGAATGCACGGGTAGGGTCGCTTCTCCTAAAGAGGGTGTCGCGCTGGCGACAGCCGTCATCGATGATGGGCGCGCAGCGAAAACACTCGATAGTCTCAAGGAATTCGGTTGATGAGCGAGTCGGATTTTCTCGCGACGATGGCAGCGCGCAGCCGTACGCGAGCGGACGCCGCTCGTGCTCATCAACCACAATCCGAGTTGTTAGCAAAAATTCGGGACATTAACCCTGCGCCCCGTTTGCATCGATCCACCGAAGGCTTCGATCTGATCGCGGAAATGAAATTGCGATCGCCCGCTCTCGGTCAATTGTGTAGCGTTGACCAAGACAATCTCGAGCAGCGCGTCGCCTCCTATGCCGACGTAGGTGCTGCAGCCGTCTCTGTGCTAACTGAGCCTTCCCGATTCGATGGTGCACTCAAACACCTCGAACGAGCCGCGTCGGCACTTCAGCCCTACACCGTGCCGACGATGCGCAAAGATTTTCTCGTTGATCCTTATCAGGTACTTGAGGCTCGTGCTGCGGGAGCGGGCGGTGTATTGCTCATTCTTCGCATGCTCCCTATCGATGATCTGGCGAGACTGATCGATACATCGCTCGAACAGGGGCTCTTTATCTTGCTTGAGGCGTTCGACGAGCGTGATATCGAAATAGCCGTCCGATTGATCGAGCCGCGAGTCGGACGTCAGTCGATATCGGCCTCTGGCAGTCTCGTGCTCATCGGAGTGAATTGTCGCGATCTCGTTTCTTTACAAGTCATGCCTGGGCACCTCGAAGCCCTCGCATCGAAGCTCCCGGACTGGCTGCCGCGAGTAGCGGAAAGCGGGGTCGCGACAGCCGACGATGCGGGCCGATTGGCTACCGCGGGATACGATCTTGCACTGGTGGGAAGCGCGCTGATGAGCGGTGATAACCCACGCGATCTCGCCGCTCAGATGCTGACGGCCGGGCGATTGGCCAAGAGGTCTGCAGGATGTTCATAAAAATCTGCGGACTCTGCGACGAAGAGTCGGTGGCGGCGGCGCTCGAAGCTGGTGTAGACGCGATCGGTTTCGTATTCGCCCCCTCATTACGGCAATTGTCCGTCGCTCGCGCCGCGCGACTGGCGGAACCGGTGCGAGGTAGGGCTTGGTGTGTCGCAGTAACCCGACAACCTGTGGCTGCCGAAGTGGATGAAATTCTCGATGTCTTTGCGCCTGATCTACTGCAGACCGATCAATGTGGTCTGCATTCCTTGCCGCGACGTGCGCAGGATCGAGCGCTGCCCGTCTATCGCGAGAACGAACCCGTTCCCGACCGATTGCCGGACTGCCTGCTATTTGAGGGCGCGCAGAGTGGCGTCGGACAAACGGCGAACTGGACACTGGCAAGAGATCTCGCGGCCCGGACACGTTTGCTTTTGGCGGGCGGGCTCAATGTAAACAACGTCGATGAGGCCATCCGCCAAGTTCGACCCTGGGGCGTAGATACCTCAAGCGGCGTCGAATCGTCACCGGGTCAAAAGTCACCTCAAAAAATTCATGAGTTTGTGAAGGCGGCACGCGCCGCGTTCGGGGAGTTTTCAGAATGAATGCCCATGTCCGTTTCACTGCTGCCGAGCAACGTGCGCTGCTCGATAACGAGCTTGCAGGCCGTTTTCCGGATGCCCGCGGACGTTTCGGTCCTTACGGCGGCCGCTATGTACCCGAGACGCTGATCCCGGCGCTCGAACGTCTCGAGGCCGGAATGCGCGAGCATCTGCACCGTGAAGACTTTCAGCGCGAGTACACAGACCAACTACGTCATTGGGTCGGGCGGCCAACGGCGCTGTCGCATGCGCCGCGGCTATCGGAGGCGTGGGGAGCGGACGTCTGGTTCAAGCGCGAGGATCTCGCTCACACCGGCGCGCATAAGATTAATAACGCCGTCGGGCAGGCTTTACTCGCCAAACGACTCGGTGCGAAGCGCATCGTTGCCGAGACAGGGGCGGGACAGCATGGCGTTGCGAGTGCGGCCGCCTGCGCGCGGCTCGGCCTACCTTGTGTGGTCTACATGGGCGCCATCGACATGGAGCGCCAAGCGCCGAACGTCGGTCGTATGCGACTACTGGGTGCCGAAGTCGTACCAGTGACAGGCGGTGATCAAACCTTACGTGCCGCTATCGACGAAGCGTTACGTGATTGGGTATCTGATCCGACGAGTACGTTTTATCTTTTAGGCTCCGCGGTAGGACCACATCCGTATCCCTATCTCGTGCGCGAATTGCAGGCCGTCATCGGCCGAGAAGCGCGAGTCCAGTGTCTCGAGCGCCACGGCGCCTTGCCCGATGCCATATTTGCCTGTGTGGGTGGTGGCTCCAATTCCATCGGAATGTTCCATGCCTTCGTACCCGATGAGAAGGTTGAAATCATCGGCATCGAAGCGGGGGGGCGCGGCGTCAAGTTAGGAGAGAACGCCGCGAGTCTTTCTTACGGATGGCCCGGTGTGCTGCAGGGCTGCTACTCGCTGCTGTTGCAGGATGAAAACGGTCAGATTCATGAGACCGATTCCATCTCTGCGGGGCTCGATTATCCCGGCGTCGGTCCCGAGCACGCGTTGCTGCTTGCCGCGGGGCGTGTCAAATATGAGTCGGCCACCGACTCTGAAGCACTCGATGCACTTCAAGAGTGCTCGCGTCTCGAGGGTATCTTGCCTGCGCTTGAAACCGCACATGCACTGCATGGCGCCAAGCGCTGGGCTGCGCAACATCCAGGCAAGCGCCTAGTGGTGTGCATGTCGGGTCGCGGTGATAAAGACATGCCCACACTCCAGCGTACGATTCTTGCGGAGAGCCGATCATGACGCCCGCACAGAAATTAGCCGAGGTCATACGCAAGGCAGCCACTCAAGGTGAACCCGCTGTCGTCGCGTTCATGACGGCAGGCTTTCCGAGTGCTGCGAAGTTCAGAGAACACCTGACGGCAGTAGCCTCGGCTGCAGATGTAGTGGAAATCGGCGTGCCGTTTACCGATCCGATGGCCGACGGTATGACGATTCAGCGTTCGAGTCAGGCCGCACTTAAGCAAGGCGTCAGTTTGCAGTGGATTTTGAAAGAGCTCGGGGCGATGCAGCGCCCCGCAGCACCGCTCGTCTTGATGAGCTATCTCAACCCTCTGCTGCAGTATGGCTACGAAAAGCTGGCGGAAGATGCGCTGAACTCGGGCGTTTGCGGATTCATCGTTCCGGATCTGCCCTTCGATGAAGGCACGGAATTTCGCACCGCGCTTGCCGCGAAGGGATTGTCGCTCGTACAAATGGTGACACCGGTGACGACACCCGAACGGCTTGCGCAGATATGCAGCGCAAGCGATGGTTTCGTCTATGCCGTCACCATGACAGGTACGACAGGAAAGTCGGTGACGGTGCCCGACACTGTTCTTAGCTACCTCGATCGAGTGACTGCCGCATCACCGGTCCCCGTTTGCGCGGGTTTTGGTATCCGGTCCCGCGAACAGGTCGAGAAGCTCAAGGGCCATGTCGCAGGAGTCGTCGTGGGTTCTGCGCTCGTCGAAGTGCTCGAGCGCGGCGAAGATCCTACAGCTTGGTTGGGATTACTGCGCGCGCGCTGAAGGCGCAACCGTACGTCCGTTATCGACGACCGATGATAAAGGTGACGATCGCGGCGATGATGAGCAACGGCGCGAGTCCAGAGATCACCGGACCCGGATCCAGCCAAAGAATACCGCCAAGACCCAGTACGCTCGCTATGAGCGTAGTATTTCGACGCCGCTCACCGGCGCGGATCTCGAGGCGAAGTCGCTCGATGTCCTCCGGCTGTACGCCGATGTGCAGCTTGCCGTCCTGAGCCTTTTGAACGGCGACCTTGAGTAGCGGCGGCAACGCGTGAGCGACTTCGACCAGCGCGGGCAGGTGATCACGGAAGTGTTTGAGTTGAGTGCGGACACTTAGTCGGTCACGCATCCACTCGCGCAGTATGGGGGCAGCCGTCTGCCAGATATCGAGTTCCGGATAGAGATCGCGGCCGAGCCCCTCAATGTTGAGTAGAGTTTTTTGAAGCAGAATCAACTGCGGCTGAATACGCATGTCGAAGCGGCGCGAAATATCGAATAGTCGAAGCAGAATCGTCCCGAAGGAAATATCTTTAAGCGGCTTATTGAAGATGGGCTCGAGGACGGTGCGTATCGCAGATTCCATTTCATCGACGCGTGTCGTAGGCGGTACCCATCCGGACTCAACATGAAGTTCTGCGACGCGCCGATAGTTACGATCGAAAACTGCTAAGAAGTTCTCGGCGAGATAGTGCATATCGCGCAGGTCGAGCGTACCGACGATTCCAAAATCGACGGCGGCATAGCGCGGGCGACTCGGGTCGTCGACGAGCACAAAGATATTTCCGGGGTGCATATCGGCATGAAAAAAATTGTGCCGGAACACCTGAGTAAAAAAGATCTTCACGCCATTCTCAGCCAACATCGGGATGTTCGTCCCCAAAGCGCGCAGCTTGGCCATGTCGCTGATGGTTACGCCACGAATACGCTCCATGACCATGACGTTGACCCGGCAATAGTCCCAGTGCACCGCAGGTACATGCAACAGTGTCGAGCCTTCGAAGTTGCGACGTAGCTGCGCCGCGTTAGCGGCTTCGCGCATCAGGTCGAGTTCGTCGAGGACGGTCTTTTCGTATTCGTCGACGATTTCGTCGACACGGAGTCGTCTCGCTTCCGATGAGTTGCGCTTGGCGAGACCAGCGAGTGCATGCATCACTTCGAGGTCGCCGGAGATGATCTCCCTCATGCCGGGTCTCAAAACCTTGACCACCACTTCGCCGGCAGAGCGAAGCTTTGCTATGTGCACTTGGGCAATCGACGCAGCAGCTAGCGGCTGCTCGTCGAATGATTCGAATACCTCGTAAAGGGGCTTGCCGTAAGCATTCTCGATGGTTTGCTTGGCAAGCTCTCCGTCGAAGGGTGGAACGCGATCTTGTAGCTTGGCGAGTTCCTCGGCGATATCGGGGGGAAGGAGATCGCGCCGCGTGGAAAGAGCCTGTCCGAGTTTGATGAAAATAGGGCCAAGCTCTTCGAGCGCTAGCCGCAATCGCTCACCGCGAGTTGCGACCTTGCGTCGCTCCAGCCATGTCCAGGGCGAGGCGAGAAAAATGAATCGCAACGGTCGATAGAGGCGAGTCTCAGTCACGAACTCATCTAAGCCATGCCGGACGAGTACCCGTTGAATCTGAATCAGTCTCGTAAGAACCCGAAGTTTCATGGCTCAACTCTTTTCGCGTCGATTCGCTCGACCATAGCGTCGAGGCGAGCAGCTGCACGATCGGTGTCTTCACGAAGTCGGTCGACTTCGCCCAAAAACGCCTCGGCCTCGGCGCGCGGAACAAGATCACCGGTCTCGTGGGCGAAATACTCCGCCGCATTACGAATCGTAGTGTCTGCGCCGCGTCGGCCGAATGCTAAAGCGCCTCGAGCCAACGCTACTAATCGATGAGCAGGCGAGTCTCCAATCAACCGAGACAGCTCTTCTTCGAGGTCGGGCTTCAGCAACAAGATCAGGTCGCGGTAGCGCTGCAAGAGCTCGACCTCACCCCTGACCTGCACAGCTCCTGATTTGAGCAATCGTTCTGGGGATGGCCCTGCCATCGCTAGCAGGTTGATCGGTGACCCTTCGACCTCAGCGTGAAATTCGCCTTCGCCGCCGCGAGATATCGTCAAGGACTCGCCGAGAGATTCGATAGTGATTGCGATATCGAGATCGCGAATCACCAGCTTGAGTCGACGGCCCTTGAGGTCAGCACACGCGCTCCGAGCGCCTGGTGAGTCGCCGAGGTTACGGTTGAGCAGATTTTCGATGAGTTCGGTGAGCACGCGGCGTAGTCCGTTAGTTTTTGTAGCCGCGGTGCAGGGCGACGATACCGCCCGAAAGGTTATGGTAGCGACACTCGACGAGGCCAGCTTCACGCAGCATGGCGAGCAGAGTTTCCTGATCCGGATGTTTTCGGATTGACTCGGCGAGGTAGCGATAACTCTCCGAATCGTTCGCGACTAGTTTTCCGAGTACAGGTAAAACTTTGAAAGAGTAGGCGTCGTAAAGGGGTCGGAGCGCCGGGATCGTAGGCTGTGAGAACTCGAGGATCAGCAACTGACCGCCCGGCTTCAGCACGCGCTGCATCGATCTCAACGCAGCAGATTTATCCGTGACATTGCGCAGTCCGAAACCGATGGTGATGCAATCAAAAGTATTGTCGGCGAAGGGCAGACACTCAGCATTGGCTTGGACGTATTCCATACCTCGAACGATTCCGGAATCGATAGTGCGATCACGACCGTGCGCAAGCATGGCGCCATTGATATCCGACAGGACGACGAGCCCTCGGTCACCGACTTGCTTCTGCATCCCTCGGGCGATATCCCCCGTCCCGCCTGCCACGTCGAGCGCGCGTTGACCGGGACGAAGATGCGTCTGCGAAAGAGTGAACTCTTTCCAAAGTCGATGTAGACCACCGGACATCAGATCGTTCATCAGGTCGTAGCGCGGTGCTACCGAATCGAAAACCCCGCGAACACGTTTCGCCTTGTCGCCCCAGGCGACTTCCTCGAATCCGAAATGGGTGGTCTTGGATTCCTTATCGACAGACATGAACGTCGGCTCCAGCGGGGCCGACCATTGTAGCCTCGACCGCCTCCAGATGCGGGGCTATGGATTTTCCATGGAGATGGGCGTAAAACCTTCCCTACGCGTACCGATCCCGAAGTGGGTCGGCCGGACGGGGGTTATATAAAAAGAATAGAAGGGATTGCACGGCCGGGCATTGCCCGGCCTTTTTTTATCCCGAATCAGCCTGCCGCGCCGCCCGTTGTGGCACGTACTCGCTCGAGATAACGCTGCCAGAGCGTGACTTGATCGCGCCCGAGTTCTCGCAGGTATTTCCAGCTGTAAAGCCCGCTGTCGTGCCCATCGTCGAAAAGAAGTCGGACAGCGTACTGACCCACAGGCTCCAGATCTTTAATCCCGACTGCCTGTTTTCCGACGACCAGCGTTTCCTGACCTGGCCCGTGACCTTTGACCTCCGCAGAGGGGGAGTGCACCCGAAGAAATTCGAATGAAAGTTGATAGCGTTCGTGATCACCAAAGGCAACTTCGAGCACGCGGGATTGCCGGCGAAGCCGGATCTCTGTAGGGGTATCCATATCGTTCCAAGGAGTGGTGGGCTCCGCATCGTACCTCTCGTCCAGCCCCTGTTCACGGTGACATTTGAGCGGCGCGGTCGGATACTCCCCCCATTCGAGCGAACTCGTCAGACCGGGGGGTCATATGGCGTCGACGGATACCTCGCATCCCGACTACTTCCATAAAGTCGTAGATTGCCAGTGGGCATGTCCTGCCCACACGGACGTGCCGGAATACATTCGACTCATCGCACAAGGGCGGTTCACTGACGCCTACATGGTGAACCGAAAGTCCAATGTCTTCCCAGGTATTCTCGGAAGAGTCTGTGATCGCCCCTGCGAGCCTGCCTGCCGGCGTGGACGGGTCGAGGAAAAACCTGTGGCGATCTGCCGCTTGAAGCGTGTTGCGGCAGACCATAAAGACGAGTTTCGCGACCTCCTACCCAAAGTTCCCGAAAAAAAGAACGGTAAGCGCATCGCTTGCATCGGTGCGGGTTGTGCCTCGCTCACTGTGGCCAACGATCTGATGCCGCTCGGCTACGAAGTCACCATATTCGAGCAGTTCGCGATAGCCGGCGGGCTGATGAGAACGAACATCCCTTCATTCCGGTTACCCGGCTCCGTAATCGACGAGGAAATCTCCGCTATCGTCGATATGGGGGTCGACCTTCGACTCGGGCATCGTATCGAGTCGATGAAAAAGCTGCTGGAGGAGGGCTTCGACGCCATATTTGTCGGCTCCGGCGCGCCGAAGGGTAAAGAGTTATCTTTGCCCGGGCGACAAGAGGGTGCCGCGAACATTCATATCGGCATCAGTTGGCTCGAGTCAATCGCATTTGGGCATATCGACTCTGTGGGCAAGAAGGTGCTCATCATCGGCGTCGGTAACACGGCGATGGACTGCTGCCGAAGCTCGCTACGCTTAGGTGCGACGAGCGTCAAAGTCATGGCGCGTAAACCGCGGCAATTCTTCAAAGCCTCCGAGTGGGAGCTCGAAGATGCCGAAGCCGAAAGCGTAGAGATCGTAATCAATCGGTCACCCAAAAGTTTCGTCGTAGAAGGCGGTCGTCTCAAAGGCATGATGTTCGACGTCATGGAGTACAGCGTCGATGCGCGTGGACGCATCACCGACGAGCGAGTCACGGGAGAAGAGTTTTATCCTGCGGACGACGTCATTCTCGCGATCGGTCAGGAAAACGCCTTCCCATGGATCGAGCGTGACATCGACATCGAATTCGATAAGTGGGACGTACCCAAAGTCGATGCGACCACTTTCGAAAGCACGCGCCCAGGAGTGTTCTTTGGTGGGGACGCTGCTTTTGGACCGAAGAACATCATCTGGTCAGTCGAGCATGGCCACCAAGCTGCAATCTCGATCCATCAGTTCTGTCAGGGCAAAAACGTCAGCGAAAGAATGCCACCTGGCGTCAATCTGCAGAGCCGCAAGATGGGAATGCACGAGTGGTCTTATTCCAACGACTACAGCGCACTCGAGAGACGCCTCGTGCCGCACGTCTCACTCAAAGAACGCTTCAAGAAGATCGACATCGAGGTCGAACTCGGGTTTACAGCCGAGCAGGCTGTTCAAGAAGTTCAACGCTGTCTAAATTGCGATGTACAAACCGTATTCGATTCCAAGCTGTGTATCGAGTGCGATGCGTGTATCGATATTTGTCCCGTCGACTGTCTCACCATGACGCCCGATGGTGAAGAAGCGGAACTACGTACTCGGTTGAAGGCGCCAGCGCTAAATGTGACCCAAGCGCTCTATGTCAGCTCGCCACTCAAGTTCACCGGCCGGGTCATGGTCAAGGATGAAGACGTCTGCGTGCACTGCGGGCTCTGTGCCGAGCGCTGCCCTACGGCCGCTTGGGATATGCAGAAATCCTGGGTGAAGTGGCCGCATGCTGTCGATCAGGCGACCTAAGGAGTACACGCTAATGTCAGTTGCCTCCAGCGGTTCTCGTATCAACGATTTCGTCATCAAGATTGCCACTGTCAACGGAACCGGATCCGCGAGCGCCAATACGCTGCTGATGAAATCAATTTTCCGTAGCGGCATCCCGGTCATGGGGAAAAACTACTTCCCCTCGAATATCCAGGGGCTACCGACTTGGTACGAGATTCGCGTATCAAAAGATGGCTACGTCGCGCGCTCCGGAAAAATCGACATCATGGTGGCGATGAATGCCGAGACTTACGCGCGCGATGTGCGTGATGTCGCTCCGGGCGGGTATCTGATCTACGACTCCACTTGGCCGCGACCTGCTTTGCTTAAGCGAGACGACATCACCGTCCTCGGAGTTCCACTCGCACGCTTATGCAACGAGAGCTTCAAGGGTGTACGCACGCGGATCTTGATGAAGAACATTTGCTATGCCGGCGTTCTTGCGGCATTGCTTGACCTTGATCTCGAGCGTATCCGTGAGTTACTGGCAGAGACCTATGCCAAAAAACCCGCACTCGTCGATTCCAATATGCAGGCGATCCAGCTTGGATACGACTACGCAAAGAAAAACTTTGACTGTCCCTTGCCCCTGCGTATCGAAAAGATGGACAAGACGTCCGGGCATATCATGATCGATGGCAATACAGCGGCTGCGCTCGGCTGTATCTATGCTGGTGCGACCGTTGCGGCGTGGTATCCCATTACGCCATCGACTTCACTGATGGATGCGTTCAAGAGTTTCGCGGATAAAACCCGCATCGATCCGCAAACGGGCAAGGCTAATTTCGCGTTTATCCAAGCGGAGGATGAGCTCGCTGCGATTGGTATGGTTCTTGGCGCCAACTGGAACGGTGCCCGCTCTTTCACAGCCACTTCGGGCCCGGGCGTGTCGTTGATGAGCGAGTTCCTGGGTCTTGCCTATTACGCCGAAGTGCCTGCAGTACTATTCGATGTGCAACGCGTCGGACCTTCGACGGGAATGCCCACGAGAACGCAGCAATGCGATTTGATTTCGGCGGCTTATGCCTCTCACGGCGATACCAAACATATCTGCCTCTATCCGGCGAACCCGGAAGAAAGCTTTTACATGGCAGTTCAGGCTTTCGATTTAGCTGAGCGCTTGCAGACCCCGATCATCGTGCTGCTCGATCTCGACATTGGCATGAACGACTGGATGTGCCGCGATCTGCAGTGGGATGACAACTACCGACCGGACCGCGGCAAGATCCTCGGCAAAGAGGATCTCGAGAAAATCGATAAGTTCTATCGTTATCTCGACAAAGACGAAGATGGCATTACCTATCGAACGTTTCCCGGAGTTCACCCGAAAGGTGCCTACTTCACGCGCGGGTCGGGTCACACGCAGTTTGGAACCTACACCGAAGACTCGGCCGACTATCAGCTGGTACTCGATCGACTAGTACGCAAGTTTGCGACGGCGAAGCGGCACGTGCCGAAACCTATCGCCATTGGCGACGGTACAGCGAGGGCTGCAATCGTATCTATCGGTAGTTGCGATGGCGCAGTTCGCGAAGCGCTCGATGTTATCGAGTCGCGAGGTGTACATCTCGATTACATGCGCGTCCGGGCGTTCCCATTTGACGAAGAAGTCGAGAAGTTCCTCGCCGATCACGAGATCATTTATGTCGTCGAACAGAATCGTGACGCACAACTCAAGTCCTTGTTAACGCTCGAGACTCGTGTCGAAAAAGCGAAGCTACGTTCGTTACTGCATTACAGCGGGTTGCCGGTATCGTCCAAATTCATTGTCGATGGTGTTCTTGGAGACCTGCTTGAGGGTCGCCGTACCGTCGCGGGAGTGGTGTCATGACCTTCATCCCCAAGCCGAAGATCGCCCATCCTTCACTGCCAAAGAATGAACTCGGTCTGACACGCCGCGATTACGAAGGCTCGCTGTCGACGCTGTGCGCCGGCTGTGGGCATGACTCGATTACCGCGGCAATCATCGAAGCCTGCTGGGGCATCTCGATGCGCCCCGAAAATCTGGTGAAGCTCTCCGGTATCGGCTGCTCATCCAAGACCACGGCCTATTTCGTCAGTGGCGGTCACGGTTTCAACTCGGTGCAT
>JBIIHO010000210.1:0-3709 GCA_044235605.1 Steroidobacteraceae bacterium
TAGCCCTCCGGTAGGGCCTGTACGCCATCTTCGACTTCAAATCTTTGATAAGCCTCGAGCAGTCTTCGAAAGTCCTCGGGTCGAGCAGATCGAAGATCTCGGGTCTCACCCGGATCGCGAGCGATGTCGAACAGTTGCCACTGCCCGTCGCCGACGGGAGGAAGATTGCGAACGAGCTTGAGGTCGCCTCCGAAGATCGCGGCGTTCCCGGCAAGTTCGTAGCCCAGGGTTTCTTCGATCCCGCGAATTTTCGCGCTCGTATCCCGAAGCAGCGGTACGAGGCTTCGACCCGTCATCGGCTCAAGACCGCCGGGCTTACCCGGGTGTGATACGCCGGCGAACTCGAGCAGCGTCGGCGTAATGTCCGTGACATGCGTAAATCCCGATGCGATCTGTCCGCGCTTTTGACCGTCTGAGAATGCGGCAGGTGCCCGAATGATGAGTGGCACGCGTAAGCCGCCTTCACCTGCATAAAATTTGTGTGTCGAGAGGGGTGACACCGCGGCGCTCACCCAGTTTCGACCAATCGTCGCGTAAGCATCTTTCGCACCGAGGCGATCAGTGTCTCGGGTGTACTGCGTGGCGAGCCAGAGCCGGCCGCTCAAATACTCGTACGGATCAGAGGGCTCCGCGCCGTTGTCTGAGAGAAATACGAAGATCGTATTGTCGTCCGCGCCCAAGGCCCGAATCGCTTCGCGCAGTCGTCCGATTTCGTGATCCATGGCCTCGGCCATGCCGGCGTAAACCTCCATGCGCCGAGCCTCGTAGACGCGGCGCGTGGGATCGAGCGCGTTCCAGTCCTCGAGGCCGGACCAGCGCCCGAGCGGCGTACCCGAAGGGAGTAATCCAAGTTCGATCGTTCTGGCATGGCGCCGCTCGCGCAAAGCCGACCATCCGGCATCGTATCGGCCACGCTGTCGCTCAATGAATTCGGGCGGGGCTTGTAGCGGAATGTGGTTCGCCTGAAAGGCGAGGTACAGGAAAAACGGCGCACGCTCGGTGGACTGCGTGGCAGCCCAGTCGTTACGCAGATAGTCGATGGCCTTATCGGCGTAGAAACGAGACGAGTAGAACTCTTTCGGCATCTTCGCCGGCTTACCGTCCTCGAACCAGTACACTCGATCCGTCAGGGCAAGATAGCGTTGATCCGTTTCCCAGTTGTCCGAACCGCTATCGCCCTGAATTAGCGAACGATCGAAACCACGTGCGGGAGGCAGGTTGTGCGCTTCCTTGCCGACGTGCCACTTTCCGACAGCGTATGTGCGATAGCCACTGCGCTGCAGCAGAGAGCCGACGGTGACGACGTTGCGATTGAGGACTGTGAGATACCCCGGCTTTCCCTCGAGCGACGGCGGTACGGATTCGTGCATCGCGCCAACGCCGGTTCGATGGCTACGAATTCCGGTGAGTAGCATCGCGCGCGTGGGTGAGCATTCTCCCGAGACGTGGAAACTCGAAAAGCGCGTGCCCTCGGCGGCGAGTGCATCGAGGTTGGGTGTCGGAATTTCGCTGCCAAAAGAGCCGACATCGCTGAAGCCGAGATCGTCGGCGACGATCACGACGATATTCGGGCGCGCTGGTTTTTGAGGCTCGATGGCAAACGCCCCCTGCAGCGTCGCGAGGGTCGCCATAGCGATCCATAACAAAGTGGCCGAGATCGTGCAGCGCATTTGCGCGACAGGCATCGGCGCCCCAGGCATTAGCGCAGGACCCATTAGCGGGAGACGAGTAGTCCGCCGTCGCAGGTGATCACTTCACCCACGGTGTACGCACTCGCACGCGAGGCGAGAAAGATCGCAAGACCTGCGATGTCTTCGGGCGTGCCCACTCGACCGCTCGGGTTCGTTCGACCGACGGCCTCCCAATCGACGCCGTCGCCTTCAACTTTGCCGCCGAAACCGACTCCCGTGCTGAGCATCCAAGTCGGAAAGGGACCGGGAGCAATGGCGTTGACGAGAATATGTTCGGGTGCGAGACGCGCGGCGAGCATGCGAGTGAGGTGATGTAGTGCCGCTTTCGAGGGTCCGTACGAGTAGGTCTCGAAAATCGGCTTGCCGATACCGTCGATGGAGCCGATGTTGATGACGCGTGCTGATTGATCTTTGGAGGCTGCGGCGCGTAGTAGAGGCAGCAAGGCTTGGGTGAGGAAGAACACGCCTTTGACGTTGGTGTCCATGACTTTATCCCAGCCGGCCTCGGGAAAGCTGCCGAGAGGGGCGCCCCATGAGGCACCCGCATTGTTCACAAGCACATCGAGTCGAGACTCACGTTCAGCAAGCGCCTGGGCGAGCGCGGTGACACCTTCCATTTTCGACAGATCAGCGGGTAGCGCTTCGCACTCGCCACCATGTTCGCGAGCGAGGCGTGCTGCGGTTTCGGCGCAGACATCGGCCTTGCGAGCGCTGAGGTAAACCTTGGCGCCATTGGCGAGAAAACCCGCCGCGATCATTTCGCCAATGCCCCGTGACCCGCCGGTGACGAGCACCACTTTTCCCGAGACGGAAAAAAGATTTTTCATAGTGAAGAATTCTCAGGTTTTCGGAATATGTTTACGAAATTCACCTTTGGCGATGGCGTCACGATGGACTTCATCCGGGCCGTCGGCAAGACGTAAGGTGCGTTGCGAGGCGTAGGCATAGGCGAGGGGGAAATCATCGCTCACGCCCGCGCCGCCATGCGCCTGAATCGCGAAGTCGAGTACGCGCAGTGCGACATTCGGTGCAACGACTTTAATCATCGCGATTTCGTTACGCGCGACCTTATTGCCAGCGACGTCCATCATCCACGCCGCTTTCAGTGTGAGCAGTCTCGCTTGCTCGATGGCAATACGCGACTCGGCGATGCGCTCGCGCCAAACGCCTTGCGTCGCGAGCGGCTTGCCGAAGGCGACTCGAGTCGCGAGTCGATGGCACATGAGTTCGAGGGCGCGCTCAGCTATACCGATGGAGCGCATGCAGTGATGAATACGCCCGGGCCCGAGTCGTCCCTGGGCGATTTCGAAGCCGCGACCCTCGCCGAGTAACATGTTACCGATTGGCACGCGCACGTCGGTGAGCGAGATTTCCATGTGACCATGCGGCGCATCGTCGTAACCGAACACCGGCAACGCGCGCAAAACTTTGATGCCCGGCGTGTCCGCTGGAACGACGATCATGCTTTGTTGCGAATGGGCGGGCGCATCGGGATTGCTGCGGCCCATGACGATGTAGACCTTGCAGCGCGGATCTCCCGCACCTGAACTCCACCACTTACGGCCATTGATGACGTAATGGTCGCCATCTCGCTCGATGCGACAGGCGATGTTGGTCGCATCGGAGGAGGCCACGTCCGGTTCGGTCATGAGGAAGGCGGATCTAATCTGCCCTTTAAGTAAAGGCTCAAGCCATCGGTCCTTGAGTTCTTCGCTGGCATAGCGCTCGAACACTTCCATGTTGCCCGTGTCGGGTGCCGAGCAATTGAACACCTCGGCGGCGAATGGAACGCGACCCATGATTTCGCAAAGTGGTGCGTATTCGAGATTGCTGAGACCTTCAGGTGCCCGGGTGCTGCGCGGTAGGAAGAGATTCCAAAGTCCCGCAGCGCGCGCTTTGGTTTTCAATTCTTCGACGATCTGGGTGGGCACCCAGGGGTTGCCGGCAGCGCGATGAGTCGCGATTTCTTCGAAGAAACGCTTTTCGTTCGGGTAAACGTGCGCATCCATGAAGGCGAG
>JBIIHO010000211.1:0-3651 GCA_044235605.1 Steroidobacteraceae bacterium
CCGCAGGGTCCGATGCTGCTCGGTGGGTGTGCGGCGCTCATGTTGGTCGGTGTGGTGTGGATGCAGCGGATCGCACGCATCCAGGTCTGAGCCCGACTTCGCACCAAATAAAAAGGAGTCGATTCATGAATCTCAGCGCGCTCGTAGATGTTGCTGACCTACTATTTCCCGTAGCGATCGCCATTGCCGGATTCCTCTTGGCATATGGCGTGGCGTCGTGGGCCTCTGCACTTCGAGATCCGACCTTGCGTGGGTTTGAGGCGCTCGCCGATACGGGTGATGGTCGACCGGGGCTTTGGGCCCGTACATGGATAAGGCTGGAGCCTATCGGCCGCACTTTACTGCCGATCATGGGTGATGAGCGTACGCGCATCGAGGATCAGCTCTTCATCGCCGGAATCAGACGCCCGAATGCGGTATCGCTCTTCGTTCTGAGTAAGCTCCTTTTGCTTGTATCAGCCCTCGTGGCCACTTGGTTGCTGTGGCCGGAATCGACTACGGAAGTTACGGCCGCGTTGGTTGTATTGCCGATCGCCGGAATCGCTTTAGGTGTCGCCGGCCCGAATTGGTGGCTCGCGACCAAAGTGAAGAGGCGGCAGGCGAAATTGCGTAACGGCTTTCCCGATGCGCTGGACCTGTTGGTGATCTGCGTCGAGGCGGGGCTCGGCCTTACCGCTGCAATCGAACGCGTGACCACCGAAATTCGCATCCTTCACCCCGAGCTTGCGCAGGAGTTCGGCTCGGTTAACGCTGAGATCCGCTCGGGTATCGATCGCGCGACAGCACTGCAGGGGCTAAATCGACGGACAGGTCTTCCCGAGATCCGCGGCCTCGTGACCTTACTCGTGCAGACCATGCAACTTGGAACGGGTATTGCGGACTCATTGCGGGTGTATTCCAGCGAGTTTCGCGATCAGCGGATGCGCGTGGCAGAAGAGCGCGCCGCCAAGACCGGTACGAAGATGATCTTTCCGCTGGTCCTCTGCGAGTTCCCGGCGTTCTTTCTGGTGGCCGTTGGTCCGGCTGTCATCAAGATCTACGAGCACTTTCAAATCTAATCGTTGCGTTACTTGATCGATTTTTTAAAAGGAGGGCGGGCGTATGCCTAAGAAATTGTGGCTATGGGTTTTCGTGATCTCTTTGACGGGTTGCACCACGAACTCCACCACATCCACGACGAAAGCAGACCCGTCACGTGAGCCGGTACCCGCGATCGACCCCGCGGTGCAGGCCGAGCGCATCAGTCTGTTACTTGCTCAAGGTGATATCGCGGCTCGTGATGGCAAGATCGATCAGGCATTTTTTCACTACATGACAGCTGAACAGCTCGAGAAGACAGATGATCGAGCGCTCGTTCGAGCGGGGAATCTCCACCGAACCCTCGGTAATCGCGAGGTGTCCGAAAAGGCCTGGAGACTCGCGCTGTCGCGAAACCCCAATAACGGTGCAGTCCACGAAAGTCTCGGCTTCTTACTGCTTGATACAGGGCGGCACGCTGAGGCTCTGGCGTCGTTCGAGTTGGCTGTACAGCACGCGCCGGAGTCACGTCGCGCGTCTATCGGTATGGGTCTCGCCAGCGAAAAACGTAATGACTTCTCGCGCTCTCTTTCGATCTATGACGACGGCCTCTCACGCGAGCCGGGGTCTGTGGAGCTGCGAACCTACCGTGCTCGCTCGCTGATGAACCTTGGGCGCTTCGTCGAAGCCAAGGCTGCAATCTCAGAAATCGTCGATGAGCCAATGCCCGTCACCTGGATCGTACGAGGAGATCTGTTTGCGATCGACGGAGATTATGCTGCTGCGCTCGGGGCTTATCTCGAGACACTCTCTGAGCCCTGGGCTTATCAGAGACTCGGCGAGCACGCGTTGCGACGCAAAGATTACGCGGTTGCCATGCGTTATTTCGCGCAGGCAGCCGAACGCTCGCCCAATTTCTTTGAAGACGCCAACCGCAGTCTAGCGGTTGCACGTGAGCATCTCAGAGCGCAGGAACAGTCTAGATAAATCGCATTCAATAACGTGCGTAACCTATTGTTTAGGTGCGGTTTCGCACAGATGGATTGGCGCCTTATTCCTACATTGAAGGCGTTCCGATTCAAGTGGGGTTAAAGATGGTTTCCGTCAAAGAATTAGATCGTAATGAGTTGCTTTTCGCTCTGCCTATGGAGTTACGGGAAAGTTTGGCTGCGCGGCTTGAGCCGATCAGCCTTTCAGATGGGCAGATTTTCCGTGAGATCGGATCGCGCTCGGCTGATGTGATTTTTCCGCTCAGCTGCATCGTTTCGATGGACTATGTACTCAAAGACAGTTTCTCGGCCGAGTTTTTGATCGTCGGCAGCGAGGGTGTGATCGGACTCGAGTCCTTGTTCGATCAAAGACCGGGTCCGGTTCGTATGGTCGCCTTGCAAGGCGGAACGGCACTGCGCATCGACAAAGACGAACTACGGCGCCGATTTCTCGATGTGCAGGCTATTCAGCAGTCGGTCTTCCAGTACACCTTTTCCCAAATCAGGTTGATGGCACAGACCATTACCTGCAATTGTCGCCACCGACTCGATCAGCGGATGTGTCGCTGGATTCTATCGGTACAGGATCGCTCGCCCTCGCGCGTGATCAAAATCACGCACGAGATGATGTCGCACTTCCTGGGTGTTCGGCGTGAAGCAGTGACGAATACGGTGGGGCGACTACAGCGAGACGGCATGGTCGAGTACAGCCGCGGGTATCTCACCGTGCTCAATCGCGACATGCTCGAGAGTGAGGCGTGCGAGTGCTATCAGGCCGGGCTCGATGTGGTGAATCTCCGGCGTATGAATGGCCAGTACCCGCGCCGAAGTTGCGAGCGCGTCACGGTTGATACGACCTGCTGGGATCGTGCCTCACCGGTGATGCGACGAAAGTAGGCAACGCGGGACACCCGGTTATCGGGCCGTCCCAGCCGTCCGTGCGAGATGTTTAGCCTCGAGAGCGAGTAGTTTTTGCTTTCGCTCGACGCCCCATCGATAGCCGGATAGAGAGCCGTCGCGGTGCACGATACGGTGGCAGGGGACGGCAATGGAGATGGGGTTCGCGCCGCAGGCGCCCGCCACGGCACGCGAGGCCTTCGGGGCACCGAGCGCGCGCGCGATATCTTGGTAGCTTGTCGTACGGCCCGACGGAACCCGCCTCAAGGCGCGCCATACCTTTCTTTGAAAGGGTGTACCGTGGAGGTCGATGGGAAACGGCAGTTTTTCCCAAGGCGTCGCGACGTGCTTCACGGCTTGTCGGAGCCACGTCATGGAAGGGTGTCGGGTGGGTGCCGGTACCGCACCGGGAAATCGGCGTACCACGTCTTTTATGAGCTCGCTGCGGGAATCGGCGAACGCCAGCATGCAGACCCCGATCGGGCTCGCGGCGGCCAAGGTCTGTCCGAGTACGGAGTAGCCGACGATGTAGACGAAGGGTCCGGCGGCTTTTGAGGCGCTGGGCATAGGCGAATTATCCCACGCGGTGCGATCGGGTACACTTTTGTCATGCTCGATCCGGTTAAAGCCCAAGTCATCGTCGTGCTCGGCCTTCTGTCACTCTTTGCCGTGATCGAATTCGTCAGGGGCGGCTTTTTTCCGCGGGAAGCTAGCACAGAAGACAACAAACTCGATATCGCGATTCTCG
>JBIIHO010000024.1:0-11739 GCA_044235605.1 Steroidobacteraceae bacterium
GCGTCAGCCCCAGATTCGCCACCAGGGTTTCTTGATGGGAACGACTTTCTCCGCCACGCCGCCGTAATTGGCAGCGTAGATCTGACGGGTTTGATCGGCGAGTTCTTTCATTTCGAGACGGTCGTAGCACTCGATGAGAATCTCGAGCGCCTCACGAACCGCAGGCGAACCGTCGTACTGCTCGATGGCTTCTTTGGCGCGTCGCGAAGCGCCGACCCATGCGCCTCGTTCCATGTAATGACGCGCGACATAGATTTCATAGTCGGCCAGGCGATTGCGCAGGTGGATCATGCGGCGCCGAGCATCGTGCGCGTATTCGCTGCGCGGGTAGTCTTCGACAACTTTGCGGAAGGAATTGAAGGCACGCAGCGCGGTTTGCGGCGGTCGCTCGTCGAGGTCGACGTTGAACCAGCGTTCGATGAAGTTCGCGGAGCGCTCGAAGTCGACGAGACCTTTGACATACCAAGCGTAGTCGAGACGAGGATGCGTCGGGTTCTCGCGCATGAAGGTGTCGGCCTGGTCTAGCGCGGACTCGGTCTCACGGCCTTTGTAGTAGGCGTAGATCAAATCGAGACGCGCCTGGCGCGCTTCCGGTCCGAACGGATAACGGGCGACGAGCGCCTCATACACGCGGATGGCGTTTTCGTAGTCTTGGTTGTCGAGCGCCTTTCGCGCCCGTTCGTACACGACTCCAGCGCCGCCGCGGGCCGCATCGAGCTCATCCCGGCCTGAGGCGCAGGCACCGATGGCGAGCATCAGGCCGAGCACGAGCCCGGTTCGCAGCAGGCGCTGCAAAGACAGCGTCGCGGAGATTTTGCTTTTGGACTCTCGCATCGGGATGGTTGGATTCCAGGTAGCAGGGACGGGCATTATATCCGAGCCCATGTCCCCCCCGGAGATTCACGAATTCACGCTGCCCGACTCCCTCGCGGGCGAGCGACTCGACGTCGCCTTGGCGCAATTGCTGCCGCAGTACTCGCGGGCACGATTGCAACGCTGGATCGACGACGGGCGCGTTCGCATCGAGGGTATCGTCCCTGCGCGGCGCGAACCCGTGCGTGCGGGCGCGCAGGTTCGTATCGAGGCCGAGTTCATCGCCGATGATCGAGTTAGCGCGGGCGCGCCTGCGGTGCCGTTTCGCCTCGTGCACCGTGACGCGTCGATTTTCATCATCGACAAGCCCGCCGGACTCGTCGTGCATCCGGGCGCCGGTATACAGGAGGGTACGTTGCAGAACGCGCTACTCCAGCTCGATCCGAAGCTCGCTCGCGTTCCACGCGCGGGTATCGTGCATCGTCTCGACAAGGACACCTCGGGGCTGCTGGTTGTCGCGCGTACGCCTGAGGCTCAGGCGGTGCTCGTTCGTGCTCTCGCTGAGCGAGAGATGGGCCGCGAGTATCTCGCGCTCTGCCAAGGCGTGATGACGGGCGGTGGCACCGTGAACGAACCGATCGGCCGACACCGCACCCAGCGCACTCGAATGGCTGTGCGTGGTGACGGGCGCGAAGCCGTGACGCATTACCGAATCGAAAAGCGCTTCGCTGCTCACACGCTCTTGCGGGTGCAGCTCGAAACGGGCCGCACTCACCAGATTCGCGTGCATTTGGCGCATATCGGGCATCCGGTCGTGGGTGATCCGGTCTACGCCGGTCGTCGACGCATGCCTGCCGGCGTGTCGCCGGTGGTGCGCGAGGCGGTGTCATCTTTCGGACGGCAAGCGCTGCATGCGGCGCGACTCACGCTCACGCATCCCAAGAGCGGAAAGGAAGTGAGTTTCGAGTCTCCCCTTCCCAAAGATTTCGGGAAATTGCTCAAAGTATTAGAAGAGAGCGAGAGCGGCGCATGACGGTTCCTCTGCTCGAGCCGCGTTGGGCGGCGCCCGAAAGTGTGCGCGCCGCATTTTCTTTACGTAGCGGTGGAGCGAGCGAGCCACCTTGGGACACCTTGAATCTCGGTGTGCACGTCGGCGATGACCCTGCCGCCGTCATCGAAAATCGACGACGACTCGCCAACGTTTTACGTTTGCCGTCGGAGCCCGTGTGGCTCGATCAGGTGCACGGAAAAGATGTTATCGAAGTTGATGAACGATCGCGCCCTGCGGCCGGAACACGTCCTCGCGCCGACGCCATCGTGACGCGCACCCCGGGCATCGTGCTCGCCATTCAGGTGGCCGACTGTTTGCCGGTGCTGTTTTCCAGTCGCGACGGTCGCGTGCTCGGAGCCGCCCATGCTGGATGGCGGGGTCTCGCGGCCGGAGTGCTCGAAGCGACGGTTACGGCCATGGCGAGGCCCGCCTCAGATCTCGTCGCCTGGCTCGGACCTTCGATCGGGCCTGCGCATTTCGAGGTGGGCGAGGAGGTTCGTGAGGCCTTCCTCGCAAGTCAGCCCGGCGCTGCGGCGGCATTTCAGCCGAATCCCAAAGGTCGTTGGCAATGTGACCTCCCTGCGCTCGCTCGGCAGCGCTTGGCGGCCCTCGGCCTGAGCCAGGTGGATGGCGGAGCGTGGTGCACGGCTGCCGACCCCGTTCGGTTCTTTTCGCATCGACGCGACCAGCGGACGGGTCGAATGGCTGCCTTGCTATGGTGTTAGAATATAACACTCCATGGACATCCTCCCGGCGATCCTCCTGTTCACCGCGCTCGGCGGGCTGCTTTCGGCCCTGATCGCGGGTGTGTTCCTACTGCTCCCGGCAGATCGTCGGGATCGGGTCATGCCGCACAGTGTGAGTTTCGCGACCGGGACGCTCCTCGCCACGGCGCTGCTCGCGCTCATCCCTCACGCCATGGCTGGGGCGGGACCGTTCCGGGTTCATGGGGTGGGTGTGGCGCTTCTGTGCGGTATCGCTCTTTTCTTCGTACTCGAAAAATTTTTGCTGTGGCGACACTGTCACACCGAGGCGGTGGAGACGGCGCATACCCACGAACACCACCGCCGCGAAGCCTCCGGCTGGCTCACGATGGTGGGCGATGGTCTCCACAACTTCATCGATGGTGTGCTGATCGCAGCGGCATTCTTGACGGATTTTCATTTGGGTGTTGTGACCGCTTTCGCGATCATGGCTCATGAGATTCCGCAGGAAGTGGGTAACTTCGCTGTGCTACTCCATGGTGGATTCAGTCGTGCGAAAGCTTTTGCCTGGAACCTGCTCTCGGGTCTGACGGCGGTGCTCGGCGGGCTCGTCGGCTGGTGGGCACTTCGCGACGCCATGGCATGGCTGCCTTACGCCCTGGCCGTTGCGGCGGCGAGCCTTTTGTACGTGGCGGTGGCGGACCTCATTCCCGGTTTGCACCGAAAGACGGACCTGCGGGCGAGTACCTTTCAGGTGCTCTGGATCGGCGTCGGTGTGGGCGTCGTGGTCTTGGCCGAGTCCCAACTACACTGATCGGCTGCGCTGTTTTTGGGGCAGCGCGGTCCTGCGCACCCTTGAAAGCCCTGACGATGCCCTAACTTAGTCAGGTATCCGAAGACGGCTCACGCGAGGGCAGCGCTCATGCGCCAGGACAAGCTGACCGAAAAATTCCGACAAGGCCTCGGCGAGGCTCAATCGCTCGCGCTCGGGCGCGATCACCAAATCATTGAGCCGGCCCACGTTTTGGTCGCGCTCATCGACCAGCAGGGTGGGACCGTTAGACCTCTGCTCGCCAAGGCGGGCGGAAACGCCCAACGGCTGCGTGCCGATCTGCTCGCAGCGCTCGACCGTCTGCCGAAGGTGGAGGGCACACCGGGCGAAATTCACGTCTCCAATGATTTGCAGCGCTTGCTCAACGTCACCGACAAGTTGGCGCAGGGCAAGGGCGATCAATTCATTTCGAGCGAACTCTTCGTACTTGCTGCCTTCGACGATCGCGCGTTGCTCGCGCGTCTTTTGAAGGACGCTGGATTTTCTAAAGCAGCCATCGAGAAGGCGATCGAGGAAATTCGTGGGGGCGAAAAAGTTCAGGACCCCAATGCCGAAGAAGGTCGCCAGGCACTAGAGAAGTTCACCATCGATCTAACCAAGCGCGCGAGCGACGGCAAGCTCGACCCTGTGATCGGACGTGACGATGAAATTCGGCGCACGATTCAGGTGCTGCAGCGCCGCACCAAAAACAATCCCGTCTTGATCGGCGAGCCCGGTGTCGGCAAGACGGCGATCGTCGAAGGGCTCGCCCAGCGCATCATCAACGGCGAAGTGCCCGAGAGTCTGCGCAACAAGCGCATTCTCGCGCTCGATATGGGCGCACTGATTGCAGGCGCCAAATTCCGCGGGGAGTTCGAGGAGCGTCTCAAGGGTGTGCTCAACGATCTTTCCAAGCAGGAAGGGCAGGTCATTCTTTTCATTGACGAACTGCACACCATGGTCGGCGCCGGCAAGGCCGAGGGCGCGATGGATGCGGGCAATATGCTGAAGCCTGCGCTCGCGCGCGGCGAACTGCATTGCGTCGGCGCGACCACGCTCGACGAATATCGAAAGTACATCGAGAAGGACGCGGCACTCGAGCGGCGATTCCAGAAAGTATTGGTCGACGAACCTTCGGTCGAAGACACCATCGCCATCCTGCGCGGTCTGCAGGAGCGTTATGAGGTTCACCATGGCGTCGACATCACCGACCCCGCGATCGTGGCGGCGGCGACGCTTTCGCATCGTTACATCGCCGATCGTCAGTTGCCCGATAAAGCCATCGATCTCATCGACGAGGCCGCCGCACGCATCCGCATGGAGATCGACTCCAAGCCCGAGGCGCTCGATAAACTCGAGCGGCGCATCATCCAGTTGAAGATCGAACAGGTCGCGCTACAGAAAGAAAAGGATGAAGCCACGCGCAAGCGGCTCGCAGCGCTCGAAGACAACCTCGCGCAACTCGAGCGTGAGTACGCCGATCTCGAAGAAGTATGGAAGGCCGAAAAGGCGACGCTGCAGGGCGCTTCCGGTATCAAAGAGGAGCTCGAAAAAGTTCGTAACGAACTCGATGCGGCGCGACGACGTAGCGACCTCTCGCGCATGGCGGAGCTGCAATACGGGCGTATACCCGAGCTCGAGAAGAAGCTCGCGGCCGCGCAGGCGGCCGAGGGTCAGGCGACGCAACTCGTGCGCAATAAAGTGACCGACGAGGAAATCGCCGAGGTCGTCTCGAAGTGGACCGGCATTCCGGTGTCGAAGATGCTCGAAGGCGAGAAGGAAAAACTCCTGCGCATGGAAGAAGCGCTGTCACGGCGTGTCGTGGGGCAGGAGGAGGGCGTACGCATCGTCTCGAATGCCATCCGACGATCGCGCGCCGGCCTCTCCGATCCGCGAAGACCGAATGGGTCCTTCCTGTTTCTCGGGCCCACGGGCGTAGGTAAGACCGAGCTTTGTAAGGCGCTCGCGGAATTTCTTTTCGACACCGAAGAATCGATGGTGCGCATCGACATGTCGGAGTTCATGGAAAAGCACTCGGTCGCGCGTCTCATCGGTGCGCCTCCGGGTTACGTCGGTTACGAAGAGGGCGGGTATCTCACGGAGGCCGTGCGTCGTCGTCCCTACGCGGTGATTCTGCTCGATGAAGTCGAGAAGGCGCACCCCGACGTATTCAACGTCCTGCTGCAGGTGCTCGATGACGGTCGCCTCACCGACGGACAGGGTCGTACGGTCGATTTTCGCAATACAGTCGTGATCATGACCTCGAACCTCGGCTCGCAGGTCATCCAAGAGCACGCCGGCGAGAAGAATTACGTACGCATGAAGAGTGCTGTACTCGAAATCGTGCAGCAAAATTTCCGACCCGAATTCCTCAACCGTATCGACGACATCGTCGTGTTCCATCCGCTCGGCACTGAGCAAATCCGCGCGATCGTCGACATTCAGCTCGGTCAGCTGCGTAAGCGGCTCGTCGAGCGCGGTCTCGATCTCGCTCTCGACGACAAGGCTCGAGACCTCCTCGGCGAGGCCGGGTTCGATCCGGTCTACGGCGCTCGTCCGCTCAAGCGTGCGATCCAGCAGCAGATCGAGAACCCACTCGCGCAGCAGCTGCTGCAGGGCCGTTACGCGCCCGGTGATCGAATCCACGTCAGCGTGGGGGAGGACGGCCGGCTCGCTTTCGGAAAAACGGCATGATCGATCGATCATTCGCTGAGTCGCTATAATCTCGCGCCATGCCGTTTTACGAATACGAGTGCCGGGCCTGCGGAGCGCAGACCGAGGTCCTGCAAAAAATTTCCGACAAACCTCTGCGCAAGTGCGAAGCGTGTGGAAAGAACTCGCTCGTCAAACTGGTCTCGGCGCCGATCTTCCGATTGAAGGGTGGCGGTTGGTACGAAACTGACTTCAAGTCCGATCAAGATCGCAAGCGCAATCTCGCCGGCGAAGGCGACGAGAAGTCGAAGTCCGAATCCAAGGAAGGCGACGCCTCTAAGGCCGATACGACAAAGACGGATGCCGCAAAGTCTGAAGCATCCAAGACTGACGGGTCCAAGAGCGAGAGCGCAAAACCTGCCGCCGACAAAGCGGCCGCCACCAAATCGACGCGCAGCAAAGCTGCCGCGAAACCCTCGCGCGCCAAACCTCGCAAGGCCAAGTGATGACGGCGACGCTGTCCCGGCTCCTCGAGAGTGAGCGGGCGGCGTTCGTGGCCAAAAGACTGCGCTCGCGTGAGCTCTCCGAGCGCTCGCGAGCGCATTGGTTGTCGGGCGTGCCGATGCATTGGATGGCCGATTGGGGTACGCCTTATCCGCTCTTCGTCGCTCGTGCCGAGGGGGTGACCCTGACCGACGTCGACGGCGAGCACTACACCGATTTTTGTCTCGGCGATACCGGCTCGATGTTCGGGCATTCGCCACCGGCCATCGCTTCGGCAATCGCGCTGCAAGCTTCGCGCGGGCTCACCTGCATGTTGCCGGATGAGCGCGTTGCGGCTGTCGGCGAGCAGCTCGCTCAAAGATTCGGTTTCCCATTTTGGCAGGTTATGCAGACGGCGACCGATGCCAACCGCACTGCACTACGTTGGGCTCGTGCACTCACCGGACGGCCAAAGATTCTCGTCTTTCAGGGTTGTTACCACGGCACCGTCGACGAGACGATGGTTCGTCGTCGTGAGGAGCGTACCGTGATGCGCGAGGGGGCGATCGGACCGGCGCTTGATTACGCGCAGGCGGCCGTCGCCGTCGAATTCAACGACGTCTCGGCGCTCGAACACGCCCTGCAGGCGGGCGATATCGCGGCTGTGATCGCCGAGCCTGTGATGACGAATATCGGCATGGTTCTGCCCGCGCCGGGTTATCTCTCAACGCTACAGTCTCTGTGCCGCCGCTACGGCGTGCTGCTCATCATCGACGAAACCCATACGTTGTCCTCCGGGCCCGGCGGCTATGCCGGCACGTACCGCTTGAACGGCGACTTCTGGGTCTGCGGCAAAGCGATCGCCGGTGGGTTACCCTGCGCCGTGCTCGGGTTCACGGCCGACGTCGAAGCGCGCATGCGGCACGTGCTTGCCTCGCGTACGGGCGGTCATTCAGGGATGGGTACGACGCTCGCTGCAAATCCACTTGTTTTTGCAGCGCTCGAAGCGGCGCTCGCGCACCTACACACGGATACAACCCATGCGGCGATGCAGGAGGCGGCCACCAGTCTCGAGCGGGGTTTGCTCAAAATATTCGCGGATCGCGATCTCGACTGGCATGTCTCGCGCGTCGGTGCGCGAATCGAATTCGGTTTCGGACCCGCGCCCAGCAACGGCAGCGAGGCCGAGGCCGCGATGCGTCCCGAGCTCGAACAAGCGCTTCACTTATGGCTGCTCAACCGCGGAATGCTGGTCACCCCGTTTCATAACATGATGCTGACCGCCCCGATGCTTCAGGCCCAGCAGGTCGATGCGCTGTGTGCGGAAATCGAGAGTTTCCTCGACGCCGTTGGTCGAGCGTCATTGCAATCCTGACCGAGCGTCTCGAATCATGATCGACGAACTCAAAGAATTCATAGTGCGAAACCCCGATATCGAGGCGGTGCAGCTGTTCATCACCGATCCTTCCGGCGTCGCCCGCGGCAAGACGGCGAGCGTCGGCGAACTTGAGCGGCTTTATCTGCATGGGCGACCCGTCGCGGGGTCTATTCTCGGACTCGACATCACCGGGACAGACGTCGATGCCACCGGGCTCGTGTGGGATACGGGTGACGCCGATTTGATTTGCCGACCGGCACCAGGAACATTGGCACGAGCACCTTGGCTTGCGCGGCCGACGGCTCAGGTCATGCTGTCCATGTACACCTTGAGCGCCGAACCCGCACCCGCTGATCCGCGACATGTACTCTCGAGAGCGATCTCGCGTCTGAAGGGTCGCGGCATGCAGCCCGTACTCGCCGTCGAGCTCGAGTTTTACGTACTGCGTGAGGCCGATGCGTCACCCGCAGGCTCCATCGCGCGCGACTCGGGCCGTATCGAGGCTTACAGCCTCGCTCGCCTCGAAGAACTCGCACCCGTTTTTGATGAGGTGTATGCGGCGGCGCGCGCCCAAGGTATTCCTGCAGAAACTTTGATGTCCGAGTACGCGCCCGGACAGTTCGAGATCACGCTCGCCCATCGCGACGACGCCCTGCGTGCCGTCGATGAGGCGGTGATGTTCAAGCGTTTGCTACGAGGAGTCGCAGCCCGTCATGGGCTAACGGTCACCTTCATGGCGAAGCCCTTCGCCGATCTCGCCGGCAGCGGGATGCATCTGCACGTGAGTCTGGCCGACGGCGCTGCTGCCAGCGGGGCCGGTCAAAATCTTTTTGCCTCCGAAGATCCCGCCGGGACGCCGCTGCTGCGCCACGCCATCGGCGGTCTCCAGTCGACGATGGCCGAAAGCTTGCTTGTGTTCGCGCCCAACGGAAATTCCTATCGACGGTTTCGTAGTCAAAGTTATGCGCCGATCGCGGCAGGCTGGGGTGTCAACAATCGTTCGGTGTCCCTGCGCATTCCGGTGGGGCCTCCAGCTTCGCGACATGTCGAGCATCGCATCGCCGGCGCTGATGCCAACCCTTACCTGGCGGCCGCCACGGTGCTTGCGGGGATCGAGCGGGGGATTGCCCAGAAGCTCGACCCAGGCCCGCCCATCACCGGTAACGGGTATCGACAGAGCGCGGATCCGCAGAGCACGGGTTCTCGCGAGTTGCCCCAGACCTGGCAGGAGGCCATCGATCGCGCCGCCGGGTCGAGTTTTCTCAAAGACGCGCTGGGGGAGGGGTTTTTGAAGGTCTTCCTCGCGATCAAGCGCCAGGAGTGCGACCGGTTTTCGGCTGAAGTGACCGAACTCGACCGCGCGTGGTACCTCAGATCGTAGTGGCGGCAGGGCGGCCGAGTTTGTAACATCCCCGCCCCTTATGCGCACACATTACTGCGGTCACGTTAACGAAACCCTCATCGGCAGCACGGTCACCGTCGCGGGCTGGGTCCACCGCCGTCGCGACCATGGCGGGGTGATCTTCGTCGATCTGCGTGACCGTGAAGGTCTGGTGCAAATCGTCTGTGATCCCGATGCGGCTGAGGTTTTCGCAGAAGCCGAAAAACTGCGCAACGAGTTCGTCGTCAGCATTACGGGTCTCGTACGCGCGCGCCCTGAGGGCACGACCAACGCCAACCTCGCTTCGGGCAAGATCGAAATGCTCGCTCGTCGCATCGAGTTGCTCAACCGCTCCGAGCCGCTGCCGTTTCAGCTCGATGAAAACGTGTCGGAAGAGGTTCGCCTCAAATATCGATACCTCGACCTGCGTCGAGACGAGATGAGCCAGCGTCTGCGTCAACGCCATCAGATCACGCGGGCGATGCGCCATTATCTGGACGATGCCGGCTTCTGCGATATCGAGACGCCGATGCTCACGAAGGCGACGCCCGAGGGTGCGCGCGACTACCTCGTGCCTTCGCGTACTCATGCTGGAAAATTCTTTGCTTTGCCGCAGTCGCCACAGATCTTCAAGCAGTTGCTGATGGTCTCTGGCTTCGATCGTTACTACCAGATCGTCCGTTGCTTCCGTGACGAAGACCTGCGCGCCGATCGGCAGCCCGATTTCACCCAGCTCGATATCGAGACGTCGTTCCTCGGGCAGGACGAGATCATGTCCATCATGGAAGGTCTGATCCGTCACATCTTTAAGACCGTGGCGAGCGTCGAGCTCCCGAATCCCTTCCCGCGCATGAGTTACGCCGAGGCGATGCGTCGGTACGCCAGCGATAAACCCGATTTGCGTATTCCGCTCGAGCTCGTCGACGTGGCCGATCTCGTGTCGTCCTGCGACTTCAAAGTTTTCGCGGGGCCTGCCAAAGACCCGAATGGTCGAGTGGTCGCGCTGCGTGTTCCGGGCGGCGGCAAACTCACGCGCAAGGAAATCGACGATTACACCGCCTACGTCGCGCGTTATGGCGCCAAGGGCTTGGCGTACATCAAGGTTAACGAGCGCGCCAAAGGACGCGACGGTCTGCAGTCGCCTATCATCAAATTCCTTGATGACACAGCCGTCGCCGGTATTCTCGAGCGTACGGGTGCGGCCGACAACGACCTCATTTTCTTTGGCGCCGATTCTGTAAAGGTGGTCAACGATGCCCTCGGTGCACTGCGTCTTAAGGTCGGCCACGATCTCGGACTCGTGCAAGGTGCGTGGGCGCCGCTCTGGGTGGTCGACTTCCCGATGTTCGAGTTCGACCCCGATGAAAAGCGCTGGAGTGCGATGCATCACCCGTTCACTTCACCGAAGAATCTCGATCCCGAAGCGCTGCGCGCCGATCCGGGCCAGGCGCTCGCCAAGGCCTACGACATGGTGCTGAACGGCTCCGAGATTGGCGGTGGATCAGTGCGTATTCATCGACAGGACCTGCAGTCCACCGTGTTCGATCTGCTCGGTATCGATGCCGAGGAAGCACGACGTAAGTTCGGCTTTTTGCTCGACGCTCTCAAGTTCGGCGCTCCGCCGCATGGCGGTATCGCGTTCGGCCTCGACCGACTTGCCATGCTCATCTCCGGCGCCGACAGCATCCGCGATGTCATCGCTTTCCCGAAGACTCAAACCGCAGCGTGTCCGTTGACGGATGCGCCGACCGAGGTCTCCGAGAAACAGCTGCGCGAATTGCATATTCGCCTTCGACAGGCGTCACCGCCGTCAGCCTGATGGGTCATCTTTTCTGAGTTGTCAGCGTGCTGACAATTCAGAAAAAAGGGGCAAGAACATGTACATCCGTTCCGCCCTCGATACGCGACCGCTTAGCCCGCGAGTAGCTTTTTCAGCTCGTAAAGTTTTTGAAGAGCATCTCGAGGAGTCAGGGAGTCGGGATCCAAGGCTTCCATTGCGGCGCGAAGCGCTATGAACTCGTCACTCTGTTGAGCCTCAACCTCTGATCCTGTTACCGAGTCGAGCTCGAGGCTTCCTTGGGGGCCGGAGGTATCACGCGCTTGCGTCTCGAGGGCGCTCAAGTAACGCCGGGCATCAGCGAGCACTTCACGAGGGATTCCGGCGAGCTTGGCAACGGCCAGGCCATAGCTCTTGCTCGCGGGGCCCGGTTTGACGGAGTGCATGAATACGATGCCCTGACGGTGTTCGGTCGCATCGAGATGCACGTTGAGAACGCCGGGGAGCTCGGCTGCGAGCGCAGTCAGTTCAAAGTAATGCGTCGCGAAAAGGGTGAATGCACCAATCTTCGAGGCTAAGTGACGCGCAGTTGCCCAAGCGAGTGAGAGGCCATCGAAAGTGCTGGTCCCGCGACCGATCTCATCCATGAGTACCAGGCTACGCGTCGAGGCGTTGTGAAGGATATTCGC
>JBIIHO010000212.1:0-3637 GCA_044235605.1 Steroidobacteraceae bacterium
TCCGCACTACAATGTCTCGCAGGAGACTTTGCATGACCCGACCCACCCTCGCCGTGGTGATGGACCCCATCGCCGACATCAAATACGCGAAGGACTCGACGCTCGCGATGCTTTGGGCCGCGGCGGCTGACGGCTTCGACCTGCTTTATCTCGAGCTTGGCGATCTATGGCTGCGCGATGGCGTCGCCTGTGGGCGCGCCCGACCGCTCAAAGTATTCAAGGACGAAAGCCGTTGGTTCGAACTCGGTGAGCCATCGACGATGCGCTTGGGTGATATCGACGTCATCCTGATGCGGAAGGACCCTCCCTTCGATACCGAATACATTTACAGCACGTACATTCTCGAGCGCGCCGAAGATCAAGGTGCCTTGGTCGTTAATCGGCCGCGCGGTCTTCGCGACATGAACGAAAAGGTGTACACCGCTTGGTTCCCACAGTGCTGCGCTCCCACGCTCATCACTCGCGATATGGATGATATGCACGCCTTTCTGGGCGAGCACTCAAAGATCGTCTGTAAGCCCCTGCATGGCATGGGTGGGCGCTCGATCTTCGTCATAGAGAAAGGCGACAAGAACGCCAATGTCGTGTTCGAAACCTTGACGGACTACGGCAGCCAGTTCGCGATCGTCCAGCGCTATCTACCGGAAATCGTCACCACCGGAGACTCACGGGTCTTGCTGATCGATGGTGAGCCCATGCCGTTCGCGTTGGCGCGTATTCCGAGCAGCAGTGATAACCGTGGAAATCTCGCGGCGGGGGCAACCGGTGTCGGTCGACCCCTCAATGAGCGTGACCGCTTTCTCGCTGCACAAATCGGCCCGCGTCTCGCTGAGCAAGGGATGCTTTTTGTCGGCCTCGATGTCATCGGTGATTTCGTCACCGAAATCAACGTGACGAGTCCGACGGGAATCCGCGAACTCGATAAGCAATTTGGCATAGACATCGCCTCGGCACTGATCGCCGCCATCCGTCGTCGTCTCGAGGCGCATCGCGAATGAGCGGCGAGCACAGTCTGACCAACCATCTTCTGGTCGCTATGCCTTCGCTAGCAGACCCCGAGTTCTCTCAGACCGTAACGCTCGTCTGCGAGCACAGCCTAGAGAAAGGCGCACTCGGTATCGTCATCAACAAACCCTTATCGATGACGCTCGGCGAGGTCTTCGAACAAATGAACCTCGAGCCTACGAGCGCGGACCTCTCAGGTCGTGCCGTACTGCGGGGAGGTCCAGTCCATCGTGATCGGGGGTTTGTGGTTCATCGCCCCACGGGACGATGGGACTCCTCTCATGCCGTCTCCGAGCAGATTCACGTGACGACCTCCAAAGATATCCTTGCGGCGATGGCCCGAGGGGAAGGTCCTCCCGATGCGTTCATTGCCCTCGGTTACGCAGGATGGGAAGTCGGTCAGCTCGAGCGCGAGATGCACGATAACGCCTGGATCTCTCTCCCCGTCGACGAACGTATCGTTTTCGAGATGCCCTTCGAGGACCGCTGGCATGCGGTGTGGCGCCAACTGGGTATCGATATCGGCCGCATGAGTCATGTCGCCGGGCACGCCTGAGAGCGAATTTCGCCTCCCCGAAGTCGTGATCGGCTTCGATTTCGGTATGCGTCGTATCGGGCTCGCCGTGGGCGATACGCTCACCGGCACAGCCCGTCCCCTGCCCGCCGTCGAACGAAAGAATCCGGAGCTGACAGACGTTGAATGGCGAGCCATCGAAATTGAGGTCGTCAAAGCTGGAGCCCGGCAGCTCGTAGTCGGCTGCCCTTATAATGTCGATGGCACGGCAGGCCCCATGACCGGACGAGCTAAAGCCTTCGCCAAAACGCTCGGCGAGCGGCTCAAGTTGCCAGTCCATCTCGTCGACGAACGCTACTCGTCGCTCGAAGCCGAGGCGGCCTTGCGCGATCGACGCAGTACGCGCGATCGCAAACGATATGACCGGGGCGCAATCGATAGCGCTGCCGCAACGGTGGTGCTGGAACGCTGGCTTGCTGGCGAACGCTGAGGAACGACAACGGATGCCTGACTCGAATCGCAAGCCCACCGCCCAGTTGCGAGCAGATGGCTCATTGCGACACCTGCTTACGTTGGAGGGCTTGCCGACTCCAGTCGTGCGTCACCTTCTCGAGAGATCGGATCACTATGCGCGTCCTCTTTCGAAACCGGCCGCACGTAGTGACGCTCTGGCAGGGCGCACGGTGGCGGTCATGTTCGCCGAGCCCTCAACCCGCACGAGAGTGTCTTTCGAGCTTGCTGCTCGAAGACTCGGCGCCGATGTCATCAATATTGAAGTTCAACTCTCCTCGCGCTTGAAGGGTGAGAGCGTGCTCGACACCGTCGCCACGCTCGAATCGATGCACGTCGATGCGTTCGTATTACGCGATGCGGATTCGACGGTTCCTGAGCTCGTCGCCTCGCATGTAGCTGAACACGTGAGCGTCCTCTCAGGCGGCGCGGGTAGTCAAACGCATCCGACGCAAGGTCTGCTCGATGCGCTCACCGTTCGTCAGCACAAGGGGCGCATCGAAGGTCTGCGCATCGCCATCGTCGGAGATATCCGGCATTCGCGCGTTGCGCGTTCGTCCTGGCAAGCGTTCGCAGCACTCGATGCAGAGGAAGTTCGCATCGTGGCTCCAAAAGGGCTCATGCCCTCAGAGGACGAATTCAAAGGCTGCGCACGCCTCACGTCGCTCGAGGACGGGATCAAGAACTGCGATGTCGTGATGATGCTTCGCATACAGAAAGAACGGATGACTGCTCTTTCGATACCCGATGAAGCAAGTTATTTCGCAGAGTGGGGTCTCACGACCGAACGTCTACGGGCGGCGAAGTCCGACGCGATCGTGATGCATCCGCAACCCATGAATCGCGGCGTCGAAATTGCTTCCGAGGTCGCCGATGGCCCGCAGTCGGTCATTCGTGATCAAGTTCGAAACGGAGTCGCCGTACGTATGGCAGTACTCGAAGCCGCACTAACCGGAGGACGCCGATGAGCGTTCAGCATCCCGCTCATCGCGGCAGCATCTGCCTCGAGGACGGCAAGGTCTTGGCCCAGCAATCCTTTCCCGGCGATCAGTTCGTGATTCGCATCCAGGCACCGAAGTGTGCGGCTCGCGCGCTGCCGGGCAGTTTTGCCCACCTGACCGTCGATGATGATATCCCCATGCGCAGACCGCTCTCGATCATGCGCGCCGATCCCCGCGAGGGATGGATCGATATCCTCTATAAAATCGTCGGCCCGGGTCTCGCTGCCCTTTCTCGACGTCGTGTCGGTGATCAACTCTCAGTGCTCGGCCCCATCGGGCGCGGCTTCGAATTGAATCCCGAGCGTCCTCGGCCGCTGCTGATCGGCGGCGGTGTCGGGATTCCACCCATGGTGTTCCTCGCCGAAGCGCTCGCGTCAGATCGTCGAGCCGAGTGGAAACCTCTCGTGTTAATGGGTTCGGAGATCCCGTTTCCTTTCCAGACTCGTCCGTCGACGATCCTCGTACCGGGCATACCCGATGGCGTGATCGCCTCGATGCCGCTGCTCGACGGCTGGGGCGTCCCGTCGCGTCTCGCCAGTCGCAGCGGTTTCCCGGGGTGCTTCGACGGCTTCGTCACCGAACTCGCGGCCGCTTGGCTATCGGCGCT
>JBIIHO010000213.1:0-3635 GCA_044235605.1 Steroidobacteraceae bacterium
GCCCCCCGCCGAAAGCTTCGAGCAGGATCAAATCGCCCCGCTTGATTCGGCCATCGCGCACGCCGGTATCGAGCGCAAGCGGCACGGAGGCCGCCGAGGTGTTGCCATGGTCGGCGACCGTAACGATCACGCGCTCCATGGGCATATCGAGCTTCTTCGCCGTCGCCTGAATGATTCGAATGTTGGCCTGATGCGGCACGAGCCAATCGATCGCGGATTTATCGAGCCCGTTGGCAGCGAGGGTTTCATCGACGATGGACCCCAACGATTTCACCGCTACCTTAAAGATCTCGTTGCCTGACATTCTGATGAAAGCATCGAGGCGGCCCGACGCATCCCGCGAAAATCCCTTCGAGGGACCTCCCGAGCAATAAAGCAAATCTTTGTAGTTGCCGTCCGTGTGAAGGTGCGTCGAAATGATGCCCGGCTCGTCGGCCGGCTTGAGCACGACCGCACCCGCTCCGTCACCGAACAAAATGGCGGTGCCACGATCTGTCCAGTCGACGATGCGGCTCAGGGTCTCCGCACCGATGACAAGCGCGCATTTAGCATCGCCCAACCGAATGAACTTATCGGCGATTGACATCGCATACATGAAGCCGCTGCACGCGGCCTCGAGACCGATCGCAGGACAGGCGCTACGGATGCCGAGCTTCTGCTGAAGCAACGCCCCGCAATTTGGGAATACGAGATCCGGCGTCGTGGTACCGAAGACGATGAGATCGATCTCGTCGGCCGACGTGCCGGCCGCTTCTAGAGCGCGCAACGCCGCCTGATACGCGAGATCCACCGTCGTCTGACCTTCGGCAGCGATATGCCGCTTACGGATTCCGGTGCGCTCCTGGATCCACTGATCAGAGGTCTCGACCATCTTCTCGAGGTCGGCATTCGTCAGCACCCTCTCTGGCAAATAGCTTCCGGTGCCGGCGATCCACGAGTATTTGAGCATTCCCTGACCCCTGATCAATCGTTCTGGTTCTGTTCGGTCTCGAGCGCCTCGCGCACGTGGTCGACCAGGTTGCGACGCGCGGCCGTCGCGGCGATCGCAATCGCCTGAGCGAGCGCGACCCGATCGGCACTGCCGTGGCTTTTTACCACGATGCGCTTGAGCCCCACCATGACCGCACCGTTATACCGCCGCGGATCGAGCGAGGCCGACACACGGCTGAGAACGGGACGTGCCAGTAACCCGGCGATCTTGCTCGGCCAGTTCGCTGTGAACTCGGCGCGCAGTCGCCCACCGATGAGTCCCGCAACGCCTTCCATGGTTTTGAGTGCCACGTTGCCGGTGAAACCGTCGGTGACCACGACATCGACATCACCGGAAAAAATATCGCCACCTTCAACGAAACCCACGTATTCGAAATCTCGGCGGCTGTGCGATTGGGTCCAGGCCGACAGCAACGTGTGGGCTTCCTGCACGAGATCGTGGCCTTTGGTCTCTTCGACACCGATGTTGAGTAGCCCCACGCGGGGCCGAGTCGTACCGTGCACGTCGCGCGCGACGATCGCACCCATGATCGCGAACTGCTCGAGCTGCAGCGGCGTCGCACGAACGTTCGCACCGAGATCGAGGATGTGGGTGAAGCCGTGTTTGTTGGGCACCGCAGACATGATCGGCGCGCGCTCGACTTCGGCGAGACACTTGAGTACGAAATGTGCGATCGCCGTCAACGCACCCGTGTTGCCTGCGCTGACCGCCGCCTCGGCACGCCCCTCGGCGACCAAGTCGATCGCGATGCGCATGGAGGATTGCTTCTTACGACGGATCGCCTCGCGCGGCGAATCGGTCATGACGATGACTTCGCTCGCCGGCACGATCTCGAATCGCTCGACGATCGAGGGACTTGGCGATGCCTGCGCGAGCAGCGACTCGATCAGCGACGGATCACCGACCAGCAGCAATCGCAGCTCGGCATCCGCCTCGAGCGCGCGCAGCGCCGCGGGAACGCATTCTTGCGCACCGCGGTCGCCGCTCATGACATCGAGCGCGATGACAGTCATGGAGGATCAGCCCCGTAAGGAGCCGGCGGACACGGACGTGCCGCCGCGGACAGGGCTCAGCCCGTCGCTTCTTCGTCGGCCGGCTTCTCGATCACGCGCTTGCCGCGGTAGAAACCATCCGGCGTAATGCGGTGACGGAAGTGCGTCTCGCCCGACTGCGGATCGACCGACAGCGCAGGCGTGGAGAGACGGTCGTGCGAACGGTGCATGCCGCGCTTGGACGGCGTCTTGCGGCTCTTCTGAACTGGCATGTCGGACTCCTAAGAAATCGAAATCAAAACCGGGCGACTCGTCTTCAACTCTTGCGTTTCAGGAGCTCGCCCAGCCCCGCAAACGGCTTTTGCATTCCATCTTCTTCCGTCGGCTCGTCTTCGATCACACCGCATTCGCGCGGATCGTCATGACGCGGCACGAGCGGCACCGCCAACAGGAGCTCCTCTTCGACGAGATCACGCAGTGCGATCTTGCCCTCGGGTGCCAAAGTTGGCTCGATGCCGAGGTCGTTCTCATCGACCCGGGCGGGATCGGTGACGAAACGGACCTGCGAGCGGCCATCGACATCGGTCCATACCGGTTTCAGGCAACGCTGACATCGCAAACCGAGTCGCGCCTCGACCGCCACCTCAGCGACCGGCTGGCCTTGCTCTCTCGCGAACGTGACGCGACATTGAGCGTACCCGTCGGTGCTCGCGAGCGCCGGCGACAAGCGCGGCATTTCGGCGAGCGGCAAATCGAATTCCCGCGACTCACCCACGTCAGCCAGACGCTCGACATCTACAGGTCGGTACCAGTCGGCCGGCATGGGGCGCGTATGATAGGGGCCACCCCCCCTCGAGTCAAAACGATCCTGAGGTAAACCGTTGTTTTCCGTGGCCGAAACCCCCGCTACCACCCTCTCCCGCCCCCTGATCTTGGCTTCCGGGTCCCGCTATCGGCGAGACCTGCTGGCCCGGCTCGGCCTGCCCTTCGAGGTGGCGAGCCCCGACGTCGACGAGTCTCGCCTCCCCGGAGAACCCGCTGCCGCCCTCGCTGAGCGCCTGGCACTCGCCAAGGCGAAGGCCATTGCGGAGCGTCATCCCAAGGCTCTCGTCATCGGTTCCGACCAGGTCTGCGCCCTCGGCGAGGACTGCCTCGGCAAGCCGGGTAGCCCTCAAGGTCAAAAAGCCATGCTCGAACGCCTCTCGGGACACACCGTCGTCTATCACACGGCCGTCGCCGTCGTCGGTCTCGAGGCCGGACTCTGGCAAAGACATCGCGACGAGACGCGCTGCGTCTTTCGCGCGCTCACGCTAATCGAGATCGACGATTACGTGCGCCGCGAACCCGCTGCCGACTGCGCCGGCGGATTTAAGAGCGAGGGCCTCGGGATTTCTTTGTTCGAGCGGATGGAGAGCCTCGACCCCACGGCGATCATCGGCCTGCCGATGATCTTCGTCGCGCAGGCCTTGCGCCCCTACGTCGTCGCGTCGACCCGCTAGTTAGCGCATCGATCACCTTTGCGAGCTCGGGAGGCAGCGGCGCATTCACGCTGAATTCGGTTCCGCGATCGGGCCATACGAACGACAAACTCGAAGCATGCAAAAACATGCGCTCCAAGCCGTATTCGCGCATTTCTTTGTTGAACTCGAAGT
>JBIIHO010000268.1:0-2817 GCA_044235605.1 Steroidobacteraceae bacterium
TCCTCTCCATTTCCCGTGACCGACTCGAGCACGGCGCGAGTGTTCTCATCGTTCACTCTGCGCTGAGTGGCGTCACTGATCGGCTCGAGAAGTTGATTAACGCCGCCATCGAGGGGAGACACCAGCCGCTTTTAAGTGAGTTTCGCGATCGTCATGTCGAGCTCGCATCAACCTTGGGCGTTGATGCGGCACCGTTAATCGAACCGTTTCTTCTCGAGCTTTCAAATCTCCTTTCGGAGATTGCCATGAATCGCAGCTCGGATGATCGAACTCGCGCGCGAGTGATGGCCATGGGCGAGTTATTGTCGACGACGATCGGAGCGCGTTTTTTGCGCATCAACGGACTCGACGTTTCTTGGGTCGACGCTCGGGACTACCTCAAGGCGGAATCGCGCGAGGCTGCAACCATTCGTGCCGAATACCTCTCCGCGACTTGTGACTTTGCGCCAAATGTCGATGTTCAGGCGCGTCTTGCGGCGCGTGGGCCTCTGGTGCTGACGCAGGGGTTCATCGCCAGCAATGCGTCGAGAGAAACGGTGTTGTTGGGTCGAGGCGGGTCCGATACGTCCGGGGCCTACTTCGCGGCGATGCTCGGGGCGCAGCAGCTCGAAATTTGGACCGACGTTCCCGGTATGTTCAGCGCGAATCCTCGCTCTACGCCCGGTGCGAGACAGTTGCTCGAGCTTACTTACGACGAAGCGCAAGAGGTCGCGACGGCGGGGGCAAAGGTCCTGCATCCTCGTTGTTTGTTGCCCGTAAGAGAGTATTCGATACCGATTTTCGTTTATGCCACGCAAGCTCCCGAGTTGCGGGGTACGCGAATCAGTGTGAGTCTGCCGAGCGATGCGGCTCAAGTTAAGGCCGTCTGCGTCAAGAAGGGTGTGACGCTGATTTCCCTCGAGAGCCCTGGGATGTGGCACGAGGTTGGCTTCCTCGCTGATGCCTTTCAGATATTCAAGCAGCACGGTTTATCCGTCGATCTTGTCTCAACCTCCGAAACGAACGTCACCGTTTCGCTAGACCCACAGGCAAATTCGATCGATCAACTCGTACTACAAAGCTTGCAGTCGGATCTCGCCGTACTCGGTCGTGCTGAAATCATCGGTCCTTGTGCCTCGGTCAGTCTGCTCGGTCGAAATATTCGCAGCATCCTGCATCAATTGGGCCCGGCGCTTGAGCTTTTCGCCGAGCAACGAATTTATCTCGTCAGTCAGGCGGCGAACGATCTCAACCTCACTTTCGTCGTCGATGAATCTCAAGGTGATCGCTTGGTCGACGACCTTCATCATCTGCTGGTTGATCCGGTTCGTGACGATTTGGTACTCGGCCCGACGTGGAGCACGCTATTCGAGTCCCCGCGGGATCTTCAGTCTCGTACTCCCACATGGTGGATGGAGAAGCGTGAGCGTCTGCTTGAGTTGATGAGCAAACGGGATGCCGCCTATGTCTACGATCTGGCCACCGTGAAGGAGCGGTGTCACCGATTAAAGGCGTTACGCGGCGTAGATCGTGTGTCCTACGCGATGAAGGCGAATCCTCATTCCGCAATCTTACAAGCCGCATATGAAAGTGGCCTTGCCATCGAGTGCGTCTCGCGAGGCGAGGTGGAGCGAGCGTTCGCATCGCTGTGTGGGCTTTCGCCATCAGACGTTCTTTTTACGCCCAATTTTGCGACTCGAGGCGAGTACGAATGGGCATTGGATCGCGGCGTTCAGGTGACCCTCGATAATCTTCATCCTCTTGAGCAGTGGCCGGAACTCTTCGCCGGCCGTGAACTTTTCGTACGTTTAGATCCGGGTACGGGTCGAGGTCACCACGCGCACGTGCGAACAGGCGGCGAGCAGTCCAAGTTCGGCATTGCGCGTGGCGAGATAGAAGCGCTTCGATCCGCAGCCCATCGTGCCGGTGCGCGCATCACCGGACTTCATGCGCACACCGGGAGTGGCGTTTTCGATGTCGGTAATTGGCGAGATACGGGCCGCTACCTTTCAGGCTTGCTGCATTCGTTCCCCGATGTCCGAGTTCTCGATCTTGGGGGCGGCATCGGTATTCCAGACCGACAGGGAGCGCCCGAATTCGATTTTTCGGCTTTTGATGATGCTCTTTTAGAGCTCAAGGCTTCACTTGCGAATGTATCGCTATGGATCGAGCCCGGCCGGTACGTGGTTGCTGAGGCTGGAGTGCTGCTTGCCAAGGTCACACAGCTTAAAGGGAAGGGCGACTCGAGCTTCATTGGGGTGGCGACTGGTATGAATTCCTTGATTCGACCGGCGCTGTACGGGGCGCACCACGATATCGTCAATCTCAGTCGGATCGATGAGACCGATACGGTTTTGTGTGACGTCGTCGGCCCAATATGCGAGACGGGTGACGTTCTTGGACACTCAAGAGCCCTTCCTCTTTCTACTTCGGAGGGAGACGTCATTCTGATCGCCACAGCCGGCGCATATGGTGCGTCGATGTCCTCGAATTACAATCTTCGACCGCCTGCGGAAGAAATTACGCTGCAGTCTTAGCGCGTCTCGTGACGTCGGCGAAGTTCGTCGACAACTTCTTTCAGAGACAGTCCGCGCGCCTTCAGTGCGACGGCGAGATGAAACAATAAGTCGGCCGCTTCGTTACGCGCCTCATCATCGTCTCCGGCGGTTAGTGCCAGCGCGGTCTCCAAGCCTTCTTCACCGACTTTTTGTGCAAGTCGTTTGGGCCCCTCGGCGACCAATCGATTCGTATAGCTTCTGGCGTCGCTCGAAGCTATGCGTTGCTCGATGACGTCCTCAAGATTTGTGAGAAATGCGAAGTCGTTACTTTTCGTCAAAG
>JBIIHO010000214.1:0-3611 GCA_044235605.1 Steroidobacteraceae bacterium
ACCTCCATCGCTACACACTCAGCACCCGCCTCACGCATCGCAGCGAGCTGACGCTGCACACTGACCGCATCCGCCGTCGTGTACTCACCCGGTACGACGGCATCGGGCGCCATACCAACGCCGAGTGTTCCCATGTACGCCGCCTTCGACTCGCAGCGCGTCAGCGCCTGCGCGAGCAACCACGCGGTCGTCGTCTTGCCATTGGTCCCCGTGATACCCGCGATGCGCAAGGTCTCGGAGGGCCGATCAAAGAATTTTCCAGCGATCGAGCTGGCGACCATCGAAAGTTTCTCGATTGCCTGGGCGTGTACGGCTGGCGGAACGACTGGCGCCGAAATACCGGGTGCCGACTCCCAAAGCACCGCCCGTGCGCCGCGCGACAGCGCCTCCGGCAGCGCGGCCAGACCATGAGTGCGTCGACCCGCGCAGGCGAGAAAAAGTCCACCTTCGGAAACCGTTCGACTATCGAGACTGAGATCGGTGATGCCGATCGAGGCCGGAACTTCGGCGATACCGCTGCAGAGATCGGCGAGTTGGCGCGCACGCGCGCCCATCAGCGTAGACCTCCGTTAGCGGAGCGACGCGAGACGTCGGCCGTTGCGATGTTCTGCGGCAGATCAGCCGGCATCGGCGCGGTCTCGGGCATTTCATCGACGGGCATGTCGATCGGCGCATCCGGCGCTACGGCGAGTAGCCGCAGCGCGCCGCCGACCACACCCGAAAACACGGGGGCCGCAACGTCACCGCCGTAGTAGAGACCTCCACTCGGCTCGTCGATCACGACGACCGTGGCAAGACGCGGATTACTCGCCGGCGCGAGACCCGCAAATACGGCGAGATACCGGTTAGTCGAGTATCCACCGGCACTCGCCTTCCACGCCGTGCCAGTCTTACCTGCGACGGTGTAGCCCGGGATCGACGCGCGCTTGCCGGTTCCAACGTCCGACACCACGTTCTGCAACATTCGAACGACATCGCGACTGACCTGCTCCGTCAATACGCGCTCGCCATCGACGGCGTGATCGACCCGCGTAAAAGAAATGGGTCGCTGCAGGCCATACGCGCCGAGCGTGGCATAGGCATGCGCGATCTGCAGCGGCGTGGCCGACAGGCCGTATCCGTAGGACACGGTCGCCGTGGTGATCGGGCGCCAGTGGGTATGCTGGGTCAATAAACCAGCCGACTCGCCTGGGTAGCCACTCGTCGTCACGCGACCGAAGCCAAGTCGACTCAGCGTGCCGTGCAGCGCTTCGGGTCCGAGGTTTAGGGCGATGCGCGTCATCGCGACGTTCGAACTTCTCGCCAAAGCCGTGGCCAAGTCGATGGCACCGAGGTTGTTCTTGTCCTCGATCATCTTGATGCCGACCTTCACCATTCCCGGGTTGGTATCGATGATGCTCGTCGGTGAGTACTTGCCCGAAGACAGTGCAGCCGCCACGACGAATGGCTTGATGGTCGAGCCCGGCTCGACGAGATCCGTCACCGCACGGTTCTTGTAGCCTGCGGGCTTGAGTTGGGCGCGATCGTTCGGGTTGAACGTCGGCTGGTTGACCATGGCGAGTACCTCGCCGGTCGTCACATCGATGACCACCACCGAACCCGCTCGGGCACGATGGGCCTGAATCGCCGCCTTCAACTCTCGATACGCGAGATATTGAATGCGCATGTCGATCGACAACTGCATGTTCCGACCCGCACGCGTCGGACGAATGCTCTCGACCGTTTGTACGGTGCGCCCCAGGTTGTCCTGGATCACACGCTTCGCGCCATGCTCACCGGCGAGCCAATGATCGTAGGCGAGCTCGAGACCTTCCTGGCCTGCGTCATCGACGTCCGTGAAGCCAAGGACGTGACCGGTCACCTCGCCCGCCGGATAGTAACGACGATACTCACGCGTCAGGTGCACACCGGGAATGTCGAGCGCTCGGACCTTCGCCGCATCGGCGGGCTGTAGATGACGCGCGACGTAAAGAAACTTTCGATCGAGCTTCGTGGTGACGAAGCGGGTCAACTCTTCGGAATCACGACCGAGTGCTCGGGCAAGATTCGGAATCTGATCGTTCGCGAGCGTGAGTTCGCGCGGATTCACCCACACCGAATCGACCGGGGTGCTGACGGCAAGCGGTTCGCCAGCACGATCTGTAACACTGCCACGATGCGCAACGACCGACGCGACACGAGTGAAACGCTCATCGCCCTGACCACGCAGGAAAGCGCTTTCGACGAACTGAAGCGTGGCAGCCTTCCAGATGAGTACGGCGGCGCCGCAACCGACGAGCACCACGATCACCATCGCCCGCGACATGAACGACGGGTTCGGCGTCTCGGGTTTGCGCGATAAACCGCTACGCGACGATCGCGCCCCTCCGCGCTGTCCCGCAGCCGGACGGCGCGATTCCGATTTTCCGAAGGGCCAGCGAATCACGGCGCGACCACCTCGATCTGTTTGGGCGGCGGCGTACGCATGCCGAGATTAGTCGCAGCGACGTTCTCGACGAAGGCGTGCGTGGACCAGGCGCTCTGCTCGAGCTGAAGCTGACCCCACTCGATTTCGAGACGATCACGTTCGCGATTGACCTTCTCGAGCTCGACGAACAGTTCACGTGCACGATGCTTCACAAAGATAGCGCCGGCGGCGGAGGCCAACACGAGCAGCCACAGCAGCGGAATGAGCATGGCGACGGCACGGCGACTCGGCAGGCTCATGCGACACCCCCGACATTCGGATCGAGTTTTTCCGCGACGCGCAGCAGTGCGCTGCGCGAGCGCGGATTACGAGCGATCTCCGCTTCGGTCGCGCGACGCTTGCGACCCATCTCGCGCATCACAGGGCGCGCCGAGGGCGGAATGACCGGGAAGCCAGCGAACACCGGATCGACGGTGCTTTTGGCACGGATGAATTGTTTGACCATCCGGTCTTCGAGTGAGTGAAAACTGATCACGGCGAGTCGACCGCCCGGGGCGAGCACATCAAAGGCCGCTTCGAGAGCGGTTCGCAGTTGATCGAGCTCGTCGTTGATGAACATGCGTATCGCCTGAAAAGTACGTGTCGCCGGATGTTTGCCATCGCGAGTGCGCACGGCACGCTGCACGATGGCGGCCAGTTGCGCGGTACGCTCGATCGGCGCTTCAGCGCGCGCAGCGACGATCGTCGCTGCGATGCGGCGTGAAAAGCGTTCTTCGCCGAGCTCGTAAATCACCCTCGCCAACTCCCGTTCATCGACGTGCGAAAGCCAATCGGCCGCCGACTCGCCATGGCGCGGATCCATGCGCATGTCGAGTGGTCCGTCCTTCGCAAAACTGAAACCCCGTTCGGGCTGATCGAGCTGCGGCGAGGAGACGCCGAGATCGAGCAGCACACCCAAAACCTGCCGCCCTCGCGCGTACTCACCGACGACGCGCGCGAGTTCGGCGAATTGCGCCTGGACGAGCGTGAGTCTCGACTCACCCACGAAGCGCCTCTTGCCCGCTTCGATCGCGGCAGGATCGCGATCGAGTGCGAGCACCGCACCGTCCGCACCGATGACCTCGAGAATGCGTGCCGTGTGACCACCGCGCCCGAACGTGCCGTCGACGTAGAGTCCGCCAGCACGAGGGGCCAGTCCCTCCAG
>JBIIHO010000215.1:0-3605 GCA_044235605.1 Steroidobacteraceae bacterium
TCGGAGAAGTAGCGCGACGGATCGGGGATCTCGAGGCCGTTATCGATGGGGGCCTGCCTGGCCTCGAGGGAATCGGGCGGTGCGGCGGGATTGACCTGAAAGTCGTAACTCATGGCGGCAGACCTCCTAGTGTTCGCTGGCGACAGTCTAGAACTGATGACAGCAAAATGTATCTGTTGCTGACTTGCAACAGCGTTAATGTAAAAAAAACAGGACGGTTTGATTTTTTTCCAACTGGGCACCACACTTCAAGTCCTGTTGGGTGCGGCTGCCTGATGAGTGGGTGGGTCGCGATTGATAACTTCTGTAAATAATCACCTGAGGTAAACCAGGATGCTCAAATCACAGGGACGATCCGTGACTGTGGCAGTGCGGTCGGTTTTGGCCGCTAGCGCAATGGCGATGACCATCGCGGCTGCACAAGCACAGCAAACGGGAGATGATTCCCGCCTCGAAGAAATCACCGTCACCGCGCAACGTGGCGCAACGGAAACTAATTTGCAGACGACGCCAATCTCGGTGTCCGCCGTGACCTCGGCCGACATCGATCGTTTGGTCGCGAAGGACATTTCCGGACTCGCGTCGTCTGTGCCGGGTTTCTCGGCGGCTCGCATCACGGCTTTCAACGCAGCCTCGTTCGCGATGCGCGGTGTCGGCCTCACCGACATCATCGTCTACCAGGACTCGCCGGTCGGCGTGCAGGTTGACGATTTCGTCATGCCGAGCGTCCAGACTCAGTTGCTCGACACCTTCGACATCGCGGGCGCGGAAGTGCTGCGCGGTCCGCAGGGCACGCTCTTCGGTAAGAACACGACGGGTGGCGCGGTCAACATCCGCACCAAGCGTCCGAACATGTCCGAGTTCGGAGCGGATATCCGTCTCGGCTACGGCAGCTTCGGCTCCAAGCGTCTGCAGGCTGCAGTCGATCTGCCGCTGCAGCAAGATGTGTTCGCCCTGCGTCTCGTCGGCTCGCTCTCGAAGTCCGACGGTTACTACAAGCTCGGCGCGACCTACGGCCCGATCAACACCCTCAACATCTTCGGCGGCACGTTTGCGCCGTTCACGATCCCGGGTGTGACCGGTCAGCGCGGTTCTGGCACGGGCGCCACGACGGGCGGCGACGACATCGTCAACGGCCGCATCAAGGCCCAGTGGAACGCCTCTGACAACCTGACGTTCCTGCTGCAAGTCGAGAAGATGCGTGATCGCTCCGATGCAGTGCCGTCGTTCAACGACACCCCGCCGAACGGTCCGTACCTCTGGAACTTCCTCGGCTTCACGCGCCCGTCGGGCGATCCGCTCGACAACATGGCCTCGACGGAGCGTAACGATGCGCTGCTCGAGATGGGCGAGGGTCAGCGTATCGACGTTGACGGCGTCTACTTGAACGCGGAGTGGGACCTCGGTTCGCACACGGCGTTCGTATCGGCCGGTAAGCGCGATCAGAAGGAACACCTGCCGAACACCTATACGGGTGCCGCGCCGGTGAACTCGATCACCAAGCAGCCCATTTCGTTGTTCGACGCCACGCGCGATACGGACCGCGAGACGAGCCAGTTGGAAGTGCGTCTGGCCTCGAAGAACGACGGGTCGTTCAACTACGTCATCGGCGCCTTCCAGCAGACGAACGATGCGCGGTTCTGCGTGGTCCAGGTTCTGGGCTTCATCGACTTGGCGCTGCCGTTTGCGGCGCTCGGTCTGCCCGCCCAGTTCAACAACAACACCCCGCAGGTGCTCTGCAACCAGCAGGACTCCGATTCGCTCGCGGGCTTTGCCGATGCCACGTTGGAGGTGACGGACAAGTTCACCCTCGGTGCCGGCTTCCGTTACACCAAGGACGAGCGTGAGTGGGCGGGTCGTACCCAGGTGGGTCTGGCCTCTCTTGATCCGAGGAACCCGGGGTTGACTCCGGCGCAGCTCGGCGAGCCGCTGAACGCCGGTGACTTCACCAAGTACCCGGGCGGTCAAATCGTCAACTCTAAGACCCCTGGCTTCGGCAATCTTGCCCGCACGTGGTCTGAGCCGAGCTGGCGTGTGACCGGTTCCTACCAGTGGAGCGACTCGCTGTTCAGCTACGCGACGGTGTCACGTGGCTACAAGGCGGGTGGTTATAACGACCAGACCGGCACGAGCGGCTTGATGGTGCCCTCGCTGACGCGTCCGGTCGATCCGGAGTATGCGACCAACCTCGAAGTGGGCTTGAAGTTCGAGTCGGCTGATGGCCGTCTGCGATTCAACCCGACGGTGTTCACGACGAAGTACGAAGACGCTCAGCGCGCGGTGAACATCATCACCCGTAAGGGCGGCGCGGACTTCCAAGAGACCGTGTTCTACAACGCGGCCGAAGTGAAGTCGCAGGGTATCGAGCTCGAACTGCAGGCGCTGATCACGGACTCGTTCCGTATTCGCGGCCAGGCGGCTTTCCTCGACGCCAAGTACGACAAGTTCGTGATCAATCAGCCGGGCATCAACGACTCGGTGAGCGGTGGCTCGATCGTTGCCTTCAACGGCGACTTCTCGGGTCTGCCGGTCCCGCGCTCGCCGAAGCAGAGCGGTGCGATCTCGGGCACGTACACCACGGATGTCGCCCAGGGCAGTCTCGAAGTGACGGGTGAGGTGTATTACGAGGCGGAGAACCTCTTCTACATCTCCGCCGCGGGTCGTGAGTACGACGCGTACCTCAACGAGAAGACGCTGCTCAATCTGTCGGCCACGTACACGCCTTCGGATGGTGGTTACTTCGTCCGGGTCTACGGCAAGAACCTCTCGGACGAGCGTTACCGAGTGGCTTCGCAGTCGGTTGCGACGCTGTGGACGCACACCCAGTGGGGTGCGCCGCGCAGCTACGGTATCGAGGTGGGCTTCAACCTCGGATCGAGCGGCAAGTAAGCGCTCGATCTCGCAACGAGTCCCGCAAGGACAAAAAAAGCCCGGCGAAAGCCGGGCTTTTTTTTGGCTCGTGGCGGGGTTGTGAATCGCCCAGTCCGACGATAGGCCGTCGATTTAGCCGGAGGTCTCCGGCGTGAACGGGCACCAGGTTTCCTTCTCGACAACGTCGAGGAGGAAGGAAAGCTTGGCCATGCCGCCGATGATCGCCATCACGACGCCGAGCTCGAGGATCTGAGCCTCGGAGAAATGCGCGCGTAAATTTTTGAAGAGCTGCGGTGAAATTTCTCCGTGCATGTTCGTGAGCACCATCTGATCGGTGTACTCGATGACGGCAAGATCTGCGGCGGAGAACAGGGGTTGGCTCGGTGTATTGGCGACTAGCGCGTCGATTTGATCTTGGGAAAAACCGGCCTCGAGCGCGCCTGGCACGTTTTGTTTGTTACAGGTGCGGCAGCCGTGCACGAGCGATAGTCGAAGTCGCGCGAGCTGTTTGTATCGTTGCGGAACTTCGCCGCCGAAGAACACCTTCACATAGAACTCGTTCATCACGAGATTCAGTAGGTGAGGGGCTTGGGCGAACACTTCGATGAAGGTGGGCTCTCCCGTCAATCTATTGAGCATATCCCACGCCGGAGCGATGCCTTCGGGCAGCTCGGAACGTGGCGTGCGGGTGAACAGGGTCTGCGTCATGGCGGATCCTCCCATTGGCGATCGTG
>JBIIHO010000025.1:0-11585 GCA_044235605.1 Steroidobacteraceae bacterium
GCTGTTGCAGCACCTGGAGAGTCATTTCGCGACGGACACTCTCTCGGTAAGACGCGTAATCGATGCCTTGCTGGGTAAGCGCTGCTGGAAGCTGTGCGAGGGGGATCCCGTTGCGCTGCGCGACGTCTGCGAGCGCCTGGTTGAGCGACTCATCGCCGATTCGGATGCCGGCGCGCTGAGCACGCTGCATCTGAATCTCTTGAAGGATGAGGCGATCAAGCACCTGCTGGCGTAGCACCGACTCCGGGGGCATCTCGAGACCCTGGCCTTGCAGTCGGGCCGTGATCACCTGAACTTGTTCTTCAAGCTCGCTCGCGAGAACGACACCGTCGTTCACCACCGCTGCGACTCGGTCGAGCATCATGCCGCGATCGGAGAGCGAACGCTGGGCGAGAGCTGGACTCGTAGCGACGAGAGTCGCAAGGCCAAACGCCAAAAACCGGGACAGGTGAGATCGCGTAGCAAGCGTCATGGGTAATTCCGAAATTCCTAAAAAACTCAGCGGCTTAGGCCGACGGGCGAGTATCCCCGAATTGCCTCTTCGAGGAAAGCATCCGCCGAACTTCCGACACTCGCGAGACCGTTGAGTTCCAGTTGCAGGTAAATGCCCGTATCGCGTTCCCCGGTACGGCTTGAGACGAAGCGGCGTCCGACCAGTCGCAAACGCCAGCAGCACGACTTGTATTCGAGGCCGGCGAAGCGATCGAGTGTGCTGCGGTCCTTAAGGTCATAAACGAAACGACCATAAGCATTCCATTGCGAGCCGAGCGGCCAAGCACCAGAGACCTCGCCTTGTTCGAGTCGATCCCGCTGAAAGCGATAGGCGAGGTTGACGGCGCGATCGATGTCCGGTCGATACTGAAGGCGCACATGGCTTCGTTGTTGTCGACTCTCGCGGCTATCCCACTGCATGCCGAGATTGACGTTCCAGTTTTGCCAAGCAGAGATCCCGAGTTGCGCGACGAGATCAGAACTTGATTCACCGATATCGGCTTCGCCGGGCAGCTGTACTCGAGATCGCTCGAAGCGATACGTTTGACCGATCGTCGCAGACAACAACTGCCGACCCGATGATCTGTCGTAGATCCGCGAGGTCATACCGAGACTTGCGTGGTTCGCATCAGCGATGCGATCAGGGCCGACATAACGCGAAGTTCGAAAAAGCTGCACGAAGTCGAGATCGGGCAGAGCAGTATCGAAGATCGGTAGATCATCCTGATTTCGATAGGGCGTCCAAAGATAAAGCAGTCGAGGCTCTAGCGTCATTCGGGTACGCGAGCTCTCGACAGAGTTTCGTTCGAGTCGCAGTCCGGCATCGAGGGCTGCGTAAGGCAGTGACCGCGAGAGCTGGTCGTCCATGACCGCGTCGTCGGTGACCGCGCCGTTAGTGACTGCGTCGGTGGTCTCCAGGTCGTAGCGCGTATATCGCCAGCCTGCACTTGGTCTGACGTAGTACGCGGGTGAGCCGAAATCGAGACCGACCCACGGCGCGAGATCGGTACGCCAGCCCTTTACACCCACCTCGCGATCGAAGTTGACCAGTTCGCTATCGAAACCGTAACGCATCGCCAACGGGCCGGTCGTCATCCAATCGCCGCTCGCCTGTACACGTGGTAGGCGTGCGTAAGGTCGATCGATCGCATCGAGCGCTCGATCGATTGTCTGGAATTGCTCTGCTTCGGCTCGTAGAAACCAGTTTTCGTCGCGAAAACTGAGTCGAGCGTTACGGCGAAGAAACGCCGTACTCGTTCCTTCCGTGCCCGAGGCGAAATCTTCGAAATACTCTGCGTCACTCACGCTCTGTGCATCGACGTCGAATCGCCAGCCTGCCGGTAACTCGCTGCGATGCCGGACTCTCAGCCAGTTACGGTTGATGCCGCGAATATCGTCTGATTGCAGGGCATTGATACGGAGATCGCCGCGATGGCGTCGGGTGAGGTATCGAAAGCTCGTACCCAGGTCGAGGCCGCGCCGACCATAAAGAGTGGGCTCCAAAGTGAGATCGTAGTTGGGAGCGAGGTTCAGATAGTAGGGGAGTTTGAGTTCGGCGCCCCCACGAGAGCTGTAACCCACGTTCGGAAAAAGAAACCCGCTTTTTCTTTGATCACCCAGCGGAAAAGACAGATAAGGCAGGTAAAGGATCGGCACACCTTTGAATTCGATTGCGGCGCTGCGACCCGTCCCGTTACGAGCTCGCGTGTCGAGTTCGATACGACGCGCACGAATCCTCCAATCGGGCGAACTCTCGGGGCAGGTCGTGAACCACACCTGCGACAGTGTGACTTTCCCGTCAACTCCGAGCTCCAGGGAGTCTGCGGCGCCGCGTGCGGGCTCCTCGGGCATCTCGAAGCGCGTATCCGCGAAGGCGGCACCCCCCGCAGGGTCATACCGACCCGAGCGACCTTCGACTCGCAACACCGGATCGCGGTAACGAAGCAGCCCGCTCATCGAGAACTCGCGCGCCTTGGAGTCGTAGGTGACGTCATCTGCGCTGAGCGTGCGATCACCCTGACGAATCGCGACTCGTCCGCTCAACGCGGCGTCGCCGGTAACACCGAGTGTGGCCGCATCGCTCGAGACCTCGACTTCTTCGTCCGGGGAGTCGAGCGGGGGCTGAGGAGTCGGTGCGACGCCGGCTTCCGGTAAGGTCGCACCTCGCGCAAGAATCTCGCGCACGGCAGAGGGCGCGGGGCAGCGCATCGGCGGGTCCGCATGCTCCGCTGAGGCGGATTGGACTGACGCGGGTATTGGCTCGGCGCTCGCAGCCTCGAGGTTGCCGAGTCCGACGATGCTGCCTGCGAGTGCAGCCGCGCAGGCGATGAAACGGGCGATACGACGCGGCTGGGCCATGGCTACAGACATTATAATGGCGACCTCTCCTCGAGGCCGTGGGTTTCAAAGCTCTTGTCGGACACCCGTTTCGAACTTTTGTCGCGCTGGGTCACACAGGACCTCGGCCTCGGGGCCGTGCGTATCGAAGTGGCCTCGGCAGATGCCAGTTTTCGGCGATATTTCCGCGCATTTCTGCCGGATGGCAGCAGCCGTGTGGTGATGGATGCGCCGCCCGCGCAGGAAGACATCGGACCGTACCTGAAGGTGGCGAGCTTGTTGCACGGTGCGGGGGTGCACGTCCCTGCGATCCATGCGGTTGATCGCGAGCGTGGATTCGTCTTACTCGAAGATCTCGGCTCGACGCCTTTTTTGCCGGAGCTGCGTAAGCGCGGTCGAGCATCCGTCTTATATTCAGCCGCGCTAGATACCTTGGCGCGTATCCAGATCGATGCCCTCGATGCGGCTCGAGAGCTCGCACCCTACGATGCGGCCGCCTTGCGTCGAGAGCTCGAACTCATGCCCGAGTGGTTCTGCAGTCGACACTTGCAGATTTTTCTTGGGCCTGCGGAGCGAGAGCTGATCGAGCGGACATTTCTTTGGCTCATCGATCAGGCTCTTGCTCAGCCGGTTGTCTTCGTGCATCGGGACTACCACTCGCGCAACTTGATGGTGTTGCCGAACGATGAGACGGGCGTCATCGATTTTCAGGATGCGTTGGTGGGCCCTGTGGGATACGACATCGTCTCCCTTCTCAAAGATTGTTATATCTCATGGTCGCGTGCCGAAGTCGAACGATGGGTGTTGTCCTACCGGCAGCGCTTGCTGACGCGTGGAGCGTCCTCGCTTGCAGGCTCGAGCGATCGCGAGTTCTTGCGCTGGTTCGATCTGATCGGCGTACAGCGTCACATCAAGGTTCTGGGGATCTTCGCGCGGCTCTGGTGGCGGGACGGGAAGGCGGGTTATCTCGATGATCTGCCTCTGACGCTCGACTACATACGCGATGCAGCCGCGCGTCATGTCGAGCTACGCGAGTTCGGGTTATGGCTCGAGCAGCGCGTCGTTCCGTTTCTCGCCATGGCCAACACTCGCGCGCGAGAGGTCAAAGTCTGATGAAGGCGATGATCCTTGCGGCAGGCCGCGGCGAGCGCATGCGGCCGCTGACCGACGAGCGTCCGAAGCCTTTGCTCGAGGTCGGTGGTCGGTCCTTGCTCGAGTGGCACTTGGCAGCGCTTGCGCGCGCTGGGATCCGCGACATCGTCATCAACCATGCTTGGCTCGGCGAGCGCATCGTCGAGGCCTTGGGTGATGGTCGTCGTCACGGCGTTCGAATTCGATACAGCGCAGAGGGCGAAGGCGCTCTCGAGACGGCGGGCGGCATTATTCAGGTGCTGCCGATGCTGGGGGCGGATCCTTTCCTCGTGATCAATGGCGACATCTGGACCGACTTCGATTTTTCTCGGCTTCCCGCACTCGATGACGAGGCGCTCGGTTCTTTGGTCCTGGTGCCGAACCCGCCCCAGCATCCGAAAGGGGACTTCGGCTTACTCGCGCGTGGCGCGGGTGGCTTCGACATTTTGGCGGACCCTCAGCGTCTCGAGGCGGCAGATGCGCCGCCGCGGTATACCTTCTCTGGCATCGCGGTCTATCGCCCGGAATTCTTTGCCGAGTTTGCCCCCGGCCGAAGGCCGCTCCTGCCTCTCTTGCGCGGCGCTGCGGCAGCCGGCCGTCTTCGCGGTCGGTTATATCAGGGGCTGTGGTTCGATATCGGCACGCCCGAGCGTCTGCGCGAGCTGGATGAACGGCTGGCCGGCGGCGCGACCGGCTGAGGGTCGCGTACACTTAGAGTCATGAGCAAGGAACGCCCCAAAGACACCGTCGAGATCGCCGTGCCGGTACCGGTCGTGCGCAGCGGTGAGAAATATCGGACGCCCCAGGGATTCTCGGCGATTCGAGACGGTATCAAGACCACGGCGGCCGCACCCGCGCGCGTGCCTGGCGGTAAACCGCGTTGGCTGAAGGCACCGCTCGCGAGCGGGGAAAACTACGACTTCGTTCGACGGACGGTTCGCGAGCATCGGCTCGCTACGGTGTGCGAGGAGGCGAAGTGCCCCAACATCGGTGAATGCTGGAACGCCGGAACGGCCACCATCATGCTCATGGGCGAAGTGTGTACGCGCGCATGTCGCTTCTGCGCCGTCGACACCGGCAACCCGCGCGGTTGGCTCGACCCTGAAGAGCCGAGTAATACGGCGCGTACCGTCGCACTCATGAAGCTGCGCTACGTTGTGCTCACCTCGGTCAATCGTGATGACCTACCCGATGGCGGTGCCGCGCATTTCGCCGCAGCCGTCCGTGCGATCAAAGAAATCTCTCCGCAGACGGCTGTCGAAGCGCTGACTCCCGACTTTCAGGGTGTGATGGCCGATGTCGAAACAGTGGTCGACTCCGGGCTTGAAGTGTTTGCGCAAAATGTCGAGACCGTGAAGCGTCTCACTCATCCCGTTCGTGACCCGCGTGCCGGCTACGAGCAGACCCTGCGCGTGCTGGCATATGCCAAGCGACATCGACCCGATGTACTCACCAAAACGAGTCTGATGCTGGGGCTTGGCGAGACCGATGAGGAAATCGTCGAGACCTTCGACGATCTCCGCGCGCATGACGTCGACCTGCTGACACTTGGGCAGTATCTGCAGCCGACGGCCAACCATTTGCCGGTGGCGCGATTCATCACGCCAGAGCAGTTCGACCAATATCGTGAGTGGGCTCTCGCTCGTGGGTTCCGCGAATGCGTGTCGGGGCCGCTCGTACGCTCGAGCTATCGTGCCGAGCAGGCACTCGCCGGCAATAACGCCGGACTCGACAATGCCGCGCTCGCCGTCAACACCGCCGCTCGTCCGTAACCTCGGGCGCGTCGCGTACCTGCCGATTTGGCAGGCGATGCAACGGTTCACCGATGAGCGAGGTCCGGATACGCCCGACGAAATCTGGGTGCTCGAACACGATCCGGTCTTCACGCTCGGCATGAACGGCGATCCTGCGCACGTCCTCGCTGCCGGCGATATTCCCGTCGTCAAAGTGGATCGAGGCGGTCAGGTGACGTATCACGGCCCGGGGCAGGTGGTCGTTTATCCCCTCATCGATTTGCGTCGAGCGGGTCTCGGGGTGCGCGATCTCGTGACCGCACTCGAGCAGTCGGTCATTGAATGTGTGGCGAAGTACGGGATTTCGGCCGCTACGCGGCCAAAAGCGCCGGGTGTGTACGTAGATGGCGCCAAATTAGCGAGTGTCGGTATCCGAGTACGGCGCGGTGCGAGTTATCATGGACTCGCGTTGAACGTCGACATGGATTTGGAGCCGTTTCAGCGCATCAACCCCTGCGGCTATGAGGGGCTCGCGATGACCCAGCTTGCGGCGCTCGGTGCGCCGTCTGACTCGAATCGTGTGGCCGCAGACTTGATCGACGTGCTGCAACGCCTATTGTCGAGGACTGCCCCATGACGCCTCCCAAGCCGGTTCCCTCAAAGAAAGAAATCGAAATCGTTCGCCGATTGCTCGCCTACATCGGCGAAGATCCCGATCGCGAAGGTCTCCTCGAAACGCCCGTGCGGTTCTTGAAAGCCTGGGAGGAATACACCCGCGGCTATCGCGAGCGGCCCGAGGATATCCTCAAGTCGTTCGAAGACGGCGCGCAGAGCGTCGATGAGATGGTCATCGTTCGAGATATTCCGGTGTACTCGCTCTGCGAGCATCACCTTGCGCCATTTTTTGGAAAGGCTTACGTGGGTTATGTGCCAGATAAGCGCATCCTCGGGCTTTCTAAGATTTCTCGTCTCGTCGAGATCTTTGCGCGCCGACTGCAGGTACAGGAACGTCTAACCAACCAGATCGCCGACGCGCTCGACACTCATCTGCAGCCACTCGGTGTGGCGGTGGTGATCGAGTGTCGTCATATGTGCATGGAATCTAGAGGCGTGCGCCATACAGGCACGGCGACGGTCACCTCGGCGCTCCGAGGGTCGATCAAGTCGAACGCGGATACCCGCCGAGAGTTCTTGTCCTTGATCGGGCGCTGAGCGCTCAGATCACCATCAATACGCCTTCGGTGGTGACCAGCGCTCCGACGAGCGCGGTCACCTGTTCGCGGCTCTGCGCAATGATGACGTAGGTGATCGAGGTAAAGTTTCCGGCGCCGCTCGTCCTCTCGCTGACGCGATCTGCTACGAGATCGGGTACATGTTGCAGTACGACGGCATCGACGCGCGTGCGCAGGCCGCGCTCGCTGCGCCCCACGACCTTGATTGGGTAGTCGGTCGGGAAGACGAGCGGGCTCGCTGCAGGTTCGCCGCCCGAGCCATTGGGCTCACCGTTATTAGCTTGACCCGACATATACGTCCCCCGATTTACCAGGGTTGACCGGCAAGTTCGTGCTGCAGTGTGCTGAAGCCTTCCCACATGCGCGTCCAGACTGGGCCGGGTTTGCCGGAGCCGATGGGCTGGCCGTCAATACGGGTCACCGCCGACACGTTGCGGGTCGCCGAGGCAATCCAAACTTCGTCTGCACTTCGCATTTCGGATTCTTTGACCGCTCGAGTTTCGAAGGCAATGCCGAGTCGTTGAGCAAGCTCCTCAACCACACTGCGCGTGGTGCCCGGGAGGATGGCATTGGAGTTCGGGGGCGTCGCGATGACGCCCTTCGAAATGACGTGAACGGTCGAAGCGGTAGCTTCCATCATCCAGCCATCACGCAAGAGGATTGTTTCGTCGGCGCCGGCATCACAACCCAACTGACGTTGCAGTACGTTGCCAAGTAGGGCGACCGACTTGATGTCGCAACGGCCCCAGCGGATATCAGGCGCCGTCACACAAGAGAGGCCTTGAGCGAGCTGCTCGGCGGAGGGCTTTGGTAAGGGCGCTGCGAAACCGAAAACGGTCGGAGCAATATTTGGTAGCGGGGCGTGCGAGCGACCGGTGTCGGCGCCACGCGATACCTGAACATACACGTACATGTCGCCGCCGCCGTTTCGTTCCATCAGTCCGCGAACGATGGCGCGCCAACCGTCGCGATCGTACGGATCTTTCATGCGCAACGCTTGGCAGCTTCGAGTGAGCCGATCGAAATGCTCGACGAATCTGAACGGCCGCCCGGCAAAAACTGGGACGACCTCATAGACGCCGTCTCCAAATAAGAAACTGCGATCGAGCGGCGAGATTCGCGCTTCGTTGATCGGCAACCACGCGCCGTCGAGATAGCAGATCGGAAGGGTGGCTCCCATGGTTCACCTAAACCAGAGTGAGACCGTGTCTCGCGTCTGTGCCCAGATACCGCCTGCCGGGACTTCGCGGCTGACGACGAGAGGTACGCGACGCACGACGGTATCGCCGTCCATCACCGTCAATTCACCGACGCGTTGACCGGCTGAGAGCGGCGCGATGAGCGGCTCGTTGAGCGAAGTTGAGACACGCAGCTTGCTGGTATTGCCGCGGGCGACGGTGACACCCACATTGGTTTTTGGCGACACGGCGACGGATTGCTCCGTACCCTTGTAGACACGCGGCTCCAATACCATCTCGCCGGCCTTGCGTAGAGTGATCGTTTCATAGAACGCGAAACCGTAGTTGAGTAGCGCGGCGCTCGCCTGCTCTCGAATCTTGGGTGACTGGGCTCCGAACACCGCGGAGATCATGCGCGTGCCATTTCGTTGGGCCGAACTGACGAGGCAGTAGCCGGCGCTGTCGGTATGCCCTGTCTTGATGCCGTCAGCACTCGGATCGCGGTAGAGCAGACCGTTACGATTTCCTTGGCGGATGTTGTTCCAGATAAATTCTTTTTGTGAGTACCAGCGGTAGTACTGAGGAAAGTCGCGAATCATTGCTCGAGCGAGAATCGCGATGTCACGAGCGGTGGTGTAGAGCGCGGGGTTCGGTAGGCCCGTGGCATTTGCAAAGCTCGAGTTGGTCATACCGAGAGCCTTGGCCTGCTCGGTCATCACGCGCGCAAAAGTATCTTCGGAGCCAGCGAGTCTCTCTGCGAGCGCGATCGCGGCGTCGTTGCCCGACTGGACGATCATGCCTTGTAGCAACACTTCGACGGGGACTCGATCGCCAACTTGCAGGAAGGTGCGCGAGCCTTCGGCGCGCCACGCACGTTCGCTGATGGTGACGGGCTCCTGCAATTTGAGGCGTCCCTCGGCGAGCGCTTTGAACGCGACATATGCCGTCATCACCTTGGTGATGCTGGCCGGTTCGACTCGGGCGTCTTCGTTCTCTCCCGCCAGACGGCGTCCAGTCGTGTGATCGACGAGGATCCACGATTTCGCTTCGATGCCTGGCGGAGGCGGGACGGGCAGGATATTCGCGCTGACGTGCGAGGCGAAGCAGAGCGAAAGGGTGAGTGCGGCAGCGGCGAGGCGAGACATGGACGACAAGGTTGGACTCCTGCAAAGTCTGACGAGTGAATCTATAACGCGGATTGTAAACGCGTTAGTCGTGAGCGGGACGCGCATCGGGTATGCCGGCGATCCTCAAACGCTCGATCATGTCCTCAGCCTCCAGGACGCCGTCGAATGGGCCGACCTGTACCCGGAATACTATTCGATCACCGATCTGCGCCTCTCGCACGAGGGTATTCCGGATGCCCGCATCGGCGAGTCGTTGTCTCATGGCTTCAGCGTTCGCGCGTGCTGAGAAGGACCCTGTTTGTAAAAATCTCGAGCTGACGCCGATCGCGCTTGAGGGAGCCGGTCGAGTGTTGGCCGTCGTGATGGGTCGCGGTATCTCAGGCGGCGACGAGTCGTCGCCCGGTTCGATCACCCGCATTTCGACGAGCGCCGTGCCTTTTCGTGTCATGTCGAGCTTGTGGGCGGCGGTGTAGGACAGATCGATGATGCGATCCCCGACGAAAGGCCCCCGATCGTTGATCCGCACGACGACCGAACGGCCGTTTTCGAGGTTGGTGACCCGAGCGTAGACCGGTATCGGCAGGGTCTTGTGAGCCGCCGTCATCGCGTACATGTCGTATGGCTCGCCGCTCGACGTTCGCTTCGCGTGGAAGCCCGGGCCGTACCACGAGGCGATTCCGCGCTCCACATGCCCCTTCGCGCTACGTTGGACTCTGTACGTACGACCGAACACCTCGTAGGTCTCCGGATTGCCATAGCGGCTACGCGGCTCCTTACGTGGGACCGCATCGGGGATGGCATCGAGATTTCGAGGCGCACCCTTCGGAAGACTCGCGGGTTTGGCACTCGGCTCCGGCGCTCGCCGAAACACACTACAGCCTTGAAGCAGTAGCGCGCAGAGCGTGACGAGGAGAACGAGTCGACGCATTACCGTGGCGAGCCGCTGGCTGCCCCGACAGCCTCGGATGTGGCCGCGCGCGCAAGCTCGGTCTCGATGGCCATGGCGAGATCGTGGATGGCCATCGCGTAGAGAATGCTTCGGTTATAGCGGGTGATCACGTGAAAGTTGCGTAGCCCAACTCGCACGTTCGGCCGGTCTGCGAGCTCAGCCGGCACCAGGATCACCTTCGTGGCATCGGCGATCGACTCAGGTAGCGTGAAGCCGAGACCACGAGCTCCGCCGGCGGTTTGATTGAGATCAAGGTTGCGTCGTTCGAGCGTCGGCATGACGGTAGCCAGTGTTTCCGCGCTCGCGCCAGCTTCGAGTAGCACCGGCGAATCGCGCTCCCAGCCGTGGACCGAAAAATAGTTCGCGACGCTGCTGATGACGTCATCCCACTGCATGAAAAGATCGCGACGGGGATCGATCGCGCCGTCGAGCGTGCCGTTGACGGCGAACCGCCGATAGCTCGAGGGCATGAACTGTGGGGCCCCCATGGCCCCGGCGTAAGAGCCTAGAGTCGCGGTTGGATCAAGGGACTCTTCGCGTACGAGCAGTAGAAACTGCTCGAGCTCGGCGCGGAAAAAGCGACTCCGAGGCGGGTAATCGAAACCCAGCGTCATCAGCGCATCGAGTACTCGCCAAGAGCCTTTGTTGCGTCCGTAGTTGGTTTCGATGCCGATGATGGCCGCAATGTAAGCAGGCGCTACGCCAGTCTTGTCACGGGCTGCTTCGAGTCGAGCGCGGTGCTCTTTTGAGAACTCGACACCGCGGGCGATGCGTTCGGGCGTCACGAGGCGATTGCTGTACTCCCACCAACGCAGCACGGTTTCGGCAGGTCGCGTGATCGCCGCGATGATACGAGGCTGATACAGCCCCTGCGACAGCAGAGCTCGGATTTCGCTTTCAGCGATACCGTGTTTCTTGGAAGTCTCGGCTATGAACGTGCGGATGTCCTCACGCTCGAGATCGAAGGGTGTCGGCTCGGACGGCGCAGCAGGAGGGGTCGGCGTTACCAGTGCGATCGGTGCGGTCGTCACGCCCGCGGCACTTGCCGGAGTCGCCGCATTTTTTTTGGGTGGCGCGACGCAGGCGGTCAGCGCGAAGAGCGTAAACAGGATAGGACAAAACGAACGGATGTTAAGAGCGCCTTGGGTGTATTTCATCAGGCTGCGAGTTTTCGGTTGGCGTACAACGACATGAGCATACCGAAGCCCGCCAATAGGGTCACCATCGAGGTTCCACCATAACTGACGAGCGGCAGCGGCACGCCGACGACGGGAAGTAGTCCACTGACCATACCTGCATTGATGAAGACATAAACAAAGAAAGTTGCTGCGAGGCTGCCGGACAACAGTCGCGCAAAGGTGTCTCGCATTTGCGAGGCGAGGAAGATCGCTCTCAAAACGACAAAC
>JBIIHO010000218.1:0-3571 GCA_044235605.1 Steroidobacteraceae bacterium
TTTCGATCGCATTCAGGATTTGAGTCGTATCGATCCTTGGTTCCTCGCGCAGATCGGCGAGTTGATCGAGCACGAGACCGAGATTCAGCGTGACGGGGTGTCGGGGCTCTCGGCTGAGCGACTTCGAGCGCTCAAGCGTAAGGGTTTCTCCGACAGTCGAATCGCCAAACTCGTGGCGCACAGCGAAGCTGAGGTGCGCGCTCTTCGCCGCAAGCATGGTATTCGCCCCGTCTACAAACGCGTCGACACCTGCGCGGCTGAGTTCTCAACCTCTACCGCCTATCTCTACTCGACCTACGAGGAAGAGTGCGAGGCCGCTCCGACGTCGCGACGCAAGATCATGATCTTGGGTGGCGGTCCGAATCGAATCGGACAGGGCATCGAGTTCGACTATTGCTGCGTCCATGCGGCGCTTGCGCTGCGCGAAGACGGGTTCGAGACCATCATGGTCAATTGCAACCCGGAGACCGTCTCGACCGACTACGATACCTCCGATCGTCTCTACTTTGAACCGCTCACCCTCGAAGACGTGCTCGAAATCATTGATCTCGAGAAGCCCGAAGGCGTCATCGTTCAGTACGGTGGGCAGACCCCGCTCAAGTTGTGTCGCGCGCTCGAGAAAGAGGGGGCGCCGATCATCGGTACCTCGCCCGATTCCATCGATGTCGCCGAAGATCGCGAGCGTTTCCAAAAACTCGTTCAAGCCTTGGGTCTGCGGCAACCGGCGAACGCCACGGCGCGCACCGAATCGCAGGCCTTAGCTTTGGCGCGCGAGGTGGGCTTTCCGCTCGTCGTGAGACCGTCGTACGTGCTCGGCGGACGCGCGATGGAAATCGTTTTCAACGAAGACGATCTCAAAACGTACATGACCGATGCGGTGCGCGTCTCCAACGAGAGTCCGGTACTGCTCGATCGATTTCTCGACGACGCGATCGAAGTCGATGTCGATGCGGTCTGCGACGGAAAGCGCGTATTGATCGGTGGCATCATGGAGCACGTCGAGCAGGCGGGCGTGCACTCTGGCGACTCGGGCTGTTCGCTGCCGCCGAACAGTTTGTCGAAAGCACTGCAAGATGAACTCCGAGAGCAAACTCGCAAATTGGCGCTCGGACTCAATGTCGTCGGCTTGATGAATATCCAGTTCGCGATTCAGGGCGGAACGATTTTCGTGCTCGAAGTGAATCCGCGCGCATCGCGTACGGCGCCGTTCGTTTCGAAGGCAATCGGAGTTCCGCTCGCTAAGGTGGGTGCTCGCGTGATGACGGGACGCTCGCTCGAGTCGCTCGATGCGACGCGAGAGCGCATACCGCCTTATTTCGCAGTCAAAGAGGCGGTGTTTCCATTCGTGAAGTTCCCCGAGGCGGACCCAATCCTCGGGCCCGAAATGAAGTCGACGGGCGAGGTCATGGGCACGGGTCGTAGTTTCGGCGAGGCCTATGCCAAAGCACAGGCGGCCTCGGGAGTGGTGCTGCCGCGTACGGGTCGATGCTTCCTGAGTGTTCGGGAGCGCGACAAGCCGGGTGTGATCGAGCTTGCGAGGAAGCTACTAGCGCGGGGATTCGACCTCGTCGCGACCGAGGGCACGGCACGAGTCATCAGTGACGCGGGCTTGTCAGTACGCGTCGTCAACAAGGTTCGTGAGGGTCGACCGCACTGTGTGGATATGATCAAAAATAACGAGATCGTTTTGATCGTCAACACAACCGAGGGCAAGCAGGCGGTGAGCGAATCGCACTCCATTCGTCGCGAGGCGGTCCAGCGTCGGGTGACGTACTACACCACTCTTGCCGCCGCGCTCGCGACCTGCGACGCTCTCGACTCGTTGGATCAGGTCGACGTCAACCGGCTGCAGGACCTCCACCAGGAAGTCCGGGCGTAAGTCGGATTTCTTTATTTTGAGGAGGAGATCGCGTGAAGCGTAATCCCATGACATCCCGCGGCGCCGAAATGTTGCGCGCGGAGCTCAAGCGGCTCAAATCCGAAGACCGCCCGAACGTGATCAAGGCCATAGCCGAGGCGCGCAGCCATGGCGATCTCTCCGAGAACGCCGAGTATCACGCTGCGCGTGAGCAGCAGGGATTCATCGAGGGTCGCATCGCCGAAATCGAATCAAAGCTTTCGACTGCCGACATCATCGACGTTGCACAACTCGCCAACAACGGCAAAGTGGTGTTCGGCGCTACGGTCGAACTCGAGGGTGAGGACGATGGAAAGGCGGTGACCTACACCATCGTCGGCGAGGACGAGGCCGATATTCGCTCGGCTCGGATCGCCGTCACGTCGCCGATCGCGCGTGCGCTAATCGGCAAGTCCGAAGGCGACGTCGTCGAGGTGGCCGCGCCGGGGGGAACCCGAAGTTACGAGATCGTGTCCGTCCGATACGAGTAACCGCGCGCGAGATCACTCGTGTACGCGATCAATCCGGCAACACGATTAATCCGGCAACACGATTAATCCGGCAACACGATCTTGGGCAGGTCGGATCGCTTCTTGTAGAGCGTGGCGACATGGCCGATTCGCCCAACCAGAACGCTGCCCGTGTCCCGAGCCAGGCTCTCTAGCGCGGCATCTCGTGCTTCGCGCTCGGCACCCGTCATGCGGACCTTGATGAGTTCATGATCCTGCAGGGCGCGACGCGTTTCAGCGACCACCCCCTCACTGACCCCCGCATTGCCGATCAGGATGACCGGTTTCAGGGGGTGGGCGAGTCCACGGAGGTAGCGGCGTTGCTTGTCATTGAGCTTCATGGGGGCGATTGTAATCGTCAAACGACCGCCTGAAGGGTGGTTTGGGGTTGAACCTACAAGGGATCAGCCTCATCAAACGGGGTGTGGCCGTGGCCGAATGGCTGGTCGGGCAGGGGCCGATGGTGTACGTTGGCAGTTCGGCGCAACGGAATGCGCCCCGCGAGGACATAGCATGAACGACCTGATGAAAAACTTCGTAGTTTGGGCCCTGATCGCCGTGGCGGTGCTGGTGTTGTTTAGCCAGTTCGTGCCCCGTACGGCTCCGGTGTCCGAGGTCAGCTATTCCTCCTTCCTAGAAGAGGTTCGCAACGGTCGCGTAGACAGCGTGGTGCTGCAGGGCGACACCATCAGCGGTGTCCGTAAAGACAAGTCCACCTTCGAGCTCTACAACCCGGAGACCGACAATACGGCGCTCATCGGCTCGCTTGCCAAGGCCAATGTCTCCATCATCGGCCGAGCACCGAAACAACCGAACTTCCTCTCGCAACTCATCCTGCAGTTGGCACCGGCTCTCCTGCTCATTCTCGTGTTCGTCTGGATGCTGCGTCAGATGCAGGGCGGTTCGGGTGGTCGGGGCGCGATGTCCTTTGGCAAGAGTCGGGCGCGCCTTCTCAGCGAAGATCAGGTCGCCGTCACCTTCGCCGACGTGGCGGGTGTCGATGAAGCCAAACAGGAAGTGGGCGAGATCGTCGACTTTCTCAAAGACCCGTCCAAGTTCCAGAAGCTCGGCGGCAAGATTCCGCGCGGCGTATTAATGGTCGGCAGCCCGGGTACGGGTAAAACTTTGCTTGCGCGGGCCATCGCCGGCGAGGCGAAGGTGCCGT
>JBIIHO010000217.1:0-3571 GCA_044235605.1 Steroidobacteraceae bacterium
GACCCTCCGGTCATCGTATCGCCACCATACATGGTGATCGTGTCTGGCGTGCCGTCTTCATGACGATGGTCATGTTTCAAGCGAAGGCCTGACGGTAAACGAGAAATAACCCAGGTTCGACTTCGGTCTTCGCCCACCGAAAAAGGAATCCGAATTTCGTTATCGCCGCAATCGCGGACGTACATCTCAAGCGCTTTGCCGGTAAACGGATCGTTCGCGGCAGGTGGCGGGTTGTCGGCTATGATCCGCCCAGAGAAACGACGACCACATAAAGTTCTTAGCGTTTCGAAAAACTGTATCGCGGCAATCTCCGACTTTTCGGACGAGAGAGCGGACGGTGCTCCAACCGCAAATAAACCGACGAGGAGTGACATCAGGGTTTTGATCATGGGGTGGAGTCTCCGCGCGATGGGAACTGAGGTTCGGGATAACCGTGATAACTTTAACACCGTGCCTCGCTCTCTAATCATCCTCCTCACCCTGCTGCCGCAGCTTGCACTCGCCCATGGTGTTAGCATCGACGCCTCAGTTAGCGGTGAAGCCATTGTTGGTACCGCCTCCTACGCCGACGGATCCCCGTTGGTGGACGCGTCGGTGACACTGAGTCACGTCGGCTCATCGGCCAACGACAAAATTCTGGGTCAAGGCCGCACCAACGACGAGGGGCGTTTCGCTTTCCCCAGCCCTCGTCATGAAGGGGAATTTCTGATTACGGCCGACGATGGCATCGGTCACCGCGGAACGGTATCCGTGATGGTGGCCGCTCGCGTAGTCTCGACCGACACCGTTAGACCCAATTTACCCGCCGCGCCGACTCCCACTGCGATCGACCCAAAGAGCCCCTCGAGTTGGACTCGTTGGGTGAGTGGTCTCGGCTATCTCATCGGCCTATTCGGCTTGGCTTCCTGGTGGCTGACTCGGCGCGGAGCGACGCGCTCCAGAGACTAATCCGATGCATCTTGCCGATGGAGTTCTCAATCTGCCGACGCTCGTCGGCTCCGCAGTCTGCACGATTGCAGGCCTCGCTTGGGGCTTGCGCGCACTCACGCCAAGAACCCTCACAACCGCTGCGCTCTTCACCGCCGTATTCTTTGTCATCGGCACACTACACATTCCGCTTGGAATCGGTAGCGTACACCTCATACTCAACGGGCTCATCGGACTGCTGATGGGATGGCTGGCGTTCCCCGTGATATTCGTCGCCTTGGTCCTGCAAGCGCTGCTGTTTTCTTTCGGAGGCTTCGCGGTACTTGGCGCAAATACCCTCTTGCTCGCAGCGCCTGCCGTCTTGGCGCATTTTGTATTGCGCCCTTTTATCGTGGGATCAGTACAGTCTCAACGCAAACTGATGTTACTGGGATCGCTCGCCGCCATAATCGGCATCGGCGGAGCCACCTTGATTGCATCAGCCATGTTGTGGAGTGCGGGACAACAAACCCTGCTCAATCTGATCGTATTGTTCAGCGCAGCGCAGGTTCCGGTTTTAGTCATTGACGCGATCGTGAGCGCACTGGTCGTTGCAGCGCTTGGCAGAGCCTTACCGAGCATCTTCCGACGATGAGTCACGAACATCGTCCCGATGGAAGATTACGTGTCGCGGCGACATTGCTCGTCGGCGTTGCTACAGCGATGATCGACTCGATAGACACTCTACTCATATTGCTATTCATCTTCGTCGTTGCCGCGATCATTATTGTTTTCCGAGACAATCTTGCACTGCGACCGCTCATCAATAGACTGGCAGTCGTCAATATCTTTGTACTTTGGATTTGGCTGACAATTCCCGTGAACTGGCCTGCAATCGAATGGAACGACGGGGGTATCGCGATGGCGCTTAAACTCTCGCTACGCATCAACCTGATCGCTCTCGCAGTTGGCATACTCCTGATACGAATGAATGGCATCGACTTTGCTAGAGCAGTTGTCGGACTCGGACTACCTCAGTCACTCGGCACGCTTATCGCGCTATCGGTTCGTTCTATCTCCCTCTTGGAAAATACCCGCGCCCGCCTGACTCAGGCGATGCGCGCACGGGCGTATCGAGCGACAGTCAGTTTCCGAACACTACGAGTCAGCTCGCAGTTGGTCGCGTGGCTGATCGTTCATGCCTTGGTCAGAAGCGAGCGGATCAGGCTCGGATTAACGGCTAGGGGTTACACCACGACGCGATGGCCGACGCGACAACACAGTCATTGGCACTCTCTCCCGGTATCTGAATGGGCACTATTGATCGGGGTCGTTACCGCCCTCGTCCTCGCACTAATGCTCCCGAAACTCTGGACCTGAACATGTCGACATTGCTCAGCTTCAAAAACGTAGTCGTGCGCCGCGCAACACGGACGGTACTCAATGGAATCGACCTTGAGGTTCGGCACGGCGAACGTGTCGTGGTTCGCGGGGGAATTGGTGTTGGCAAGACCACGCTGCTCCTCGCTTCGCTCGGACTGATCGAGCACGACTCAGGCGAGATCTCGTTACTGAACCAACCGTGCCGCAAAGACTCAGAGTTTTCGAAGTTTCGTGGTGCGATCGGGCTACTGTTCCAGGATCCGGACGATCAGCTCATCGGTCCGACGGTTCTTGAAGATATCGAGTTCGGGCCTCTCAATCTCGGATGGAGTGCAGAACACGCGCATGAAGCCGCAGATCGTGCGCTCGCTCAAGTAGGGCTCGACGAACTTTCAGATCGCCCCGTGCACGAGCTCTCGGGTGGCGAGAAGCGACTCGTCGCTCTAGCGGGCCTGTTAGCGATGTCGCCCAAGTTGTTGCTGCTCGACGAGCCGACTGCCTCACTCGATGAAGCGACGTCTAAACGGTTGCTCGACATCCTTCGTTCGGGCTCGCTTCCGATGCTGATTGCAACGCATGATCCGCTCTGTATCGATGCATTGGCCACTCGCAGTGTGGTATTGCAGGGCGGAAGACTGCTGAACGATCAGAACCGATAGCTCAATCCCACGTCAAAACTTCGCTCTGGACCGACATAGATGCCCTGACGAAGACTCGCGATGTAACGCTCGTCGGCGACATTCTTCACCGCGAGGCCGAGATCTAATTTTTCATTCACCCGATAAAGAAAACTAATATCGGCTATCGTGTAGCCCTCTATCTGCCCAGTGAAAAACCCGCTGACGCTCTCATTAATAGAACGGGTGTTGAGCACATCCGTGAACTGGGCGCTCGTGTGATGCACGTGTACACCACTTCGAATTGGCCCCTGCTCGTATGAGAGAGAGACGTTAGCAATCCACTCCGGCGTGTAAGGAACGCGATTCCCATCGGGAGTCGTCAGTGCTCCGGATCGAGCGAAGCGATTCCCCACAAAGTCCGCGTCGGGGATGTAGGTCAGATTGGCATTCCAGGAGAAGGCCGAGCCCAGCTCGGAACCTACTCCGACCTCGAGTCCTTGGTGCAGGGTTTTACCCCCGTTCGTCACTTGAAACTGACTGTTGCTGTTGGCGGGGATGATCTGATTATCAAAATCCATCCGGAAGATAGTCGCCTCGTAGTTCAAGGATTTGGCAGATCCACGTAGGCCGACCTCAGCATTTACTGAGCGCTCGGCCTGTAA
>JBIIHO010000026.1:0-11494 GCA_044235605.1 Steroidobacteraceae bacterium
GCTCGGGACGGTCTTTGCCCGAATCGAAACTCGAGCGGCGGATCAATGACAGACGATGTTTCACGCCTGCCCGTCGCCCGCCGCGACGGACAAGGGCGGCTGCGTATCGATAAGAGGGCGCTGCTCAAAATTGCCGCTCCGCTGATGGTGACTAATGCCATCCAGGCGCTGCTCAACCTGACGGACACTTGGTTCATCGGTCGACTGTCGACCGATGCCGTCGCCGCGATGGGCGCGATCTATTGGTTGATGTCCTGTGCGATTTTGATCTTGGGGGGCGTGGGCCTCGCCACGCAGTCATTCGTCTCGCAGGCGGATGGAGCCGGTCGACGCGCGCGAGCCTCCCAATGTCTTTGGAACACGATGTGGGCGTCGTTGGCTGCTCTACCGCTGTTTCTCATTGCGGCGTGGGCCGGAGGTCCGATCCTCGCGCTATTCAACCTGGAGCCCGGAATCCGTGGATTGGCGGAGGAGTACTGGGAACCGCGATTGGCGGGCGCATTCCTCGGTGCGATGAGTTGGGGGTTGGTGAGCTTCTTCAATGGAATCGGTGTCACTCGGTTGACGTTCATCGTCGCAGTGGTGACTACGATCGCCAACATCCCCGCCAATCAGTTCTTCATGTTCGAACTCGAGATGGGGATGGCGGGTGCGGCCTGGGGAACGAACTTAGCCCAATTCCTCGGGCTCGTGGTCGGCATCTCATTTCTTTTATGCGGTGATCTCGCTCGGCGTTATAAAACGCTTTCGACCTGGCGGCCCCGACTCCCGATGATCCGCCGGCAACTTGCCGTGGGCCTACCAGTCGGCGTGATGTACGGAGCTGACGTACTCGGCGTCGCCCTAATGCAGTTGATGGTCACCCAAGTGGGCAAAGTCGGCGCGGCCGCGACGCAGATTGTCATCATGCTGACATCCATGGCCTACATGCCCGCTCTCGGGCTGGCGGCTGCAGGGACTACGGTGGTGGGCCAGGCAATCGGCGCGGGAGACCGCGATTGGGCGATGCGGCTCGGTACCTTCGTCGCGCGCTCCTGCTCTGTGCTGATGTTGTCAGTAGCTTTGCTGTTGCTCGTCATTGGCCCGTGGTTGCTGCCACTCTTCATCAACTCCGACGATGTCGATGCGGCGGCGGTCGTCGCGACAGCGCTCGTGCTGTTGTTGCCCGCGGCCTGCTATCAGATGTTCGATGGGCTCCACTTCGGATCTAGCTTTGCTCTGCGCGCCGCAGGAGATACCAGTGTTCCGGCTGGCGTGGCGATCTTTTTGTCTTGGGTCATTTTCATTCCGCTCGCGCATTTATTGATCTTCGACAAGAACGACGCATGGATCTCAGGCCTGCCCCAGCTCGGGCTCGGGGCGCTCGGCGGATGGCTCGCACTGATGAGCTACGTCATGTTGCTCGGCACCATCATGTACTGGCGATGGCGGAGTGGGCGATGGCAGCAGATCAATATCTGGGGGTCGCGCGGTGACGCCAACGCCGGATCATGATCCAGCCTCCGATCATGCCGCCGAGATGGGCGAAATGGGCGATCCCCGCTGCGGTTCCGGTAACGCCTAAGTAAAGCTCGAGTCCCGCAAATAGCACGGCGAATAACCATGCTGGCATCGGTATCGGCGGAATCAAGGGAACGACTTTTCGGTGGGGGAACATCATCGCGAAGCCGAGAAGCAGACCGTAGATTCCGCCCGAGGCTCCGACGGTCGGCGCGATCTCTCCGATCGAGCTGGTTACGGCGAGTTGGGTCAGAGCGGCCGCGAGGACGCTCGCGAAGTAAAAGGTGAGCAGTCGACGTGCGCCCCAATACTGCTCGAGCTCGTTACCGAAGGTCACGAGGCCGATCATGTTGAACGCAATGTGCGCGAAGCCACCATGTAGGAAGGCGTACGTCACCAGTTGCCAAGGCTGAAAACTGCTGGCGAGCGGCCAGAGCGCAAACTGATCGATGAGCGAGGGCATCCACCACTGCAACCCAAAAACTGCGAGGTTGGTGATCAACAGCAGTCGGATTGCAGGTTCCAGCCTCGACATCAGTGGTGATCCAGCCAGTCGAACAGTCGATTACAAAATCTTATTTTCTGCGATTTTCCGGCGACGACGTGTGCGAGATCGTCCCAAGTCTCGCCGATGGCGCCCGGAATGGCCTCTTCGATGGGAAGAGTCGTGCGCGGGCTCGTCACGATGTCGAGAGCCGCGTGAATCACGAGCGTCGGACACTTCACCTGAGGCAGTCGACTTCTAGACTCGAAACTGAGACAAGCCTCGACGAGTCTCGCGTGGGCTGTGTAACGCCCGTTGAGTTCTTTCCAGCCACCCTGGGGCCCGAGCAGCTTGTCGTGATTCTCGATGTAGTACTCGGGCGTGAACGACATTAACGTAACCAGTTTCTGAAACGCGGCGAAGCCAGCATCGCGATGGATATCGCGAAACATCTCGAGTTGGCCCCGAAGGAAAAGATCGACTTCGCACCATGCGCCGGTATTGAGCATGCTGCGGGCGAGATCCGGACGACGAATGGCGATTTCCTGGGCGACGCAGGCGCCCATCCCGACGAGGCCGACCAGGTGGACGTTCTTGAACCCCAGATGGTCGAGCAGACCGATCGCATCCTCGGCATGGAGCGCCATCGTCGACGGGACGGAGAGATCGTCTGTTGAATCCCCGATACCTCGATAATCGAAGATGATGACCTGATAATGATCGGTTAGGCCGCGTGCGAGATGATGGTGGTTGTCATGACAGAACGTGCCCCATCCGCCCATGCAAAGAATCGGTTCACCTTTACCGAGAACCTCGTAATACATGTCGTGATGATTGATGTGCGCGATCGGCATGATGGTGTGTCCTTGCGAGAGAATATTAAGTGGGTACAGTCATTCCGCGCTGCACGGCAGGGCGAGCGCCGATCTCGGCCGACCAGCGTGCGATATGCGGGTGTCCATCGAGATTTCCCGGGAATCGTTTCATCGAGACTGCAGCGACCGGATAGGCCAAAATGTCAGCGATCGTATATTCGAGTCCGGCCAAAAACCGCGTCGTCGCAAGTTGATCGTCCAAGACTTTGATCATTCGGGTGCACAGACGGTCGTAGAAGGAGATCGCCCACGGTTGTTTTTCTTGGGCGACCACGTTGAATACGAACTGTCCGCTGTACGCCGGTGAGATATCGCTAGAGACGATCCCCATCCACTCAATGACTTTGGCTCGTTCACGTCCGCTCTTCGGTAGAAATTGTCCCATTTTCTCAGCGAGGTATTGAAGGATGGCGGCCGATCCATAGATTGGCAACGGATCGCCTGCGACATCGTGATCGACGATCAACGGAAGACGACCGATGCGGTTCAAGGCGAGCAACTCGGGTTTGAGGTTTTCGCCTTTCAGCAAGTCGTAAGCGATTACTCGGTACGGTAGGCCGAGCTCCTCGAGCATGATCGAGGCCTTATAGCCATTTGCAGTAGGAACGGTGTGAAGATCGATCACAGGTAAGTCTCGCGTCAGGAAACGCCGAAGCGGCGCATCTTGATAGGGTCGATCGGGATGATGGTCGATTTTAATTCAGTAAAAAACTCGAGGCTCGCTTGCGGCCCGTCTCTGCCGATACCGGACTCTTTGTAGCCGCCGAAAGGCGCGCGCAGCTCGCGCATCATGGGCGTATTGACCCAAACCGTTCCTGCGCGAATATCGCGAGAGCAGCGCATGACGGTGTGTAGGTCCTCGGACCACACATAGTTGACGAGACCGAACTTCGAATCGTTGGCGATTTGGATAGCCTCATCAAGCGTATCGAAGGTGAGAAAGGTCGCGAACGGACCAAAGATTTCCTCCTGGCAGACTCGTGCGTCGTTTGAGGTGGCCATGACAGCCGTTGGCTCCATGAACCACCCTTTCTCGGTAACCGTAGCGCGCTTGCCGCCCGTCAGCAGCGTCGCGCCGTCCGAACGCGCCACATCGACGTATGAGAGTACGCGCTCGAGATGTGCGCGGAAGGCGAGAGGACCGATTTCCGTGGTTTCGAGCATGGGGTCGCCGATGCGGATTTTTCGAGCTCTCGCCACGAAGCGTTCAATGAGGGCGTCGGCGATGCCGCGTTGGACGAGGATGCGCGAGCCTGCAAGACATTGCTGACCGTTATTCGCAAAGATACCGGCTAGTGCACCGTCTAGTGCTTTTTCGACGTCTGCGGTATCGAAGATGATATTGGCCGACTTACCACCAAGCTCGAGAGCGACGGGCTTTAATTGCCGCCCCGCGATCTCGGCGATCGCGCGTCCCGTTGCCGTGCCGCCGGTGAATCCGACCATATCGATGCCGGGATGAGAAATAAGGGCATTGCCGGTGACTGATCCGCGTCCATTGACGAGATTGACCACCCCGGGAGGCAATCCGGCTTCGTAAAAGATCTCGACCATACGGCGAACCGAGAGCGGTGTGAATTCCGATGGCTTTAGCACGCAGGTGTTACCCCAGGCGATACAGCTCGCGACGCGCATCGAGGAGAGTGTGAGCGGGGCGTTCCAAGGCGAAATACACCCGGCGACACCTTTAGGCTCGCGTGTGACGTAAGTGAGATAGCCTGCGGTCTGGGTGTAGGTTTCGCCGTGAACGTTGCTGGCGACCTCGGCAAAGAATTCGAAGTTTCGCGCCATGCGTTCGACGTGAACGCGAACGCTTTGAAGCGGAAGCCCGCTATTCAGGCACTCGAGATAGGCGAGCTCTTCAGCATTTTTCCGAAGGTGATCGCGGATCGCGTAGAGGATGTCTTTTCGTTGATTGATATCCATCCGCGGCCAAGGCCCGGAGTCGAAAGCGCGGCGAGCAGAGCAAACCGCCGCATCGACCTCGTCCGCGTCGGCCTCGCGAAGCCGACTGATGACTTGCTCAGTTGTCGGGTTGACGACGTCGATGTCGAAACCCGTAGCCTTGGGCGGAACGGACTCCCCGTCGATCAGGCTAGATACGAGTGGGGTGACTGGAAACTGGCGGGTGATAGTTAGTGTCATACAGGGCGCGTCTCAAAGTGTCGTGTCATCATAGTACGGGCATCATATAAGTCTCGATAAGCTTATTGGGCTGACCGGTCGGCGGCAGGAGTCTCGGCAACTATGGCAACGAATAGCGCGTCGGTCGCATTGATCACCGGAGCGGCTGGAGGTGTCGGCCGAGCCGCCGTCGCGCGTTTGCGCGAGCGGGGGATGCGCGTCGTGGCAACCGATCTCGCCTTGGCCGAGATTCCATGTGGGGCGCCCATGATGGCCATCAGTCTCGATGTCACGGACGAAGCGGCGATCGCATCGGTCATCAATCGTGTGCAGGTGGAGTACGGGAGGCTCGACCATGTCATTCATCTTGCCGGGCTAGCGGGACGCGGTCCTCTCGCGAAAGTCAGCCGCGATGAATGGAACCAACTACTCGAAGTCAATTTGACCTCGGCATTCCTACTCGCCAAGGCCACTCATCCGATGCTGTGTGCGACGCATGGTTCGTTGACGTTTGCGGCGTCCACCAACGGATTGAACGGGGGCAGTGCGCTCTCAGGGCCCGCGTACGCGGTCGCCAAGGCGGGCTTGATCAACTTTGCACGTTATCTCGCCAAGGAATGGGCGGCTGACGGTATTCGAGTCAACTGCCTGGCGCCAGGGCCGATCAACACAGCCATGGTGACGGGTAGATTCACGCCCGACGTCTTGAGATCCCTTCAAGACTCGGTACCGCTTGGTACCTTAGGTGAGCCAGAGCACGTGGCGCATGCCATCGACTACCTGACGAACCCCTCGGCTGCCTTCGTCACAGGCACCGTGATGAATATCTCCGGCGGTGTGGTTCTCGACTGACTGTGGCCGGCCGTAGCGTAGACGGTTGAGCGGGCAGTCGCCCTGAGGCATCCCCGTGTTTTGCATAATCGTACTGATTTTCGAAACAGGTGCCCCATGGCCGAGAACCGCAAGAAATACGACCTATTGATCAAGAACGTCCGCGTCGCGCGTCCACGCAAGAATACGGTCGACGAATGCGATATCGCCATCCGAGACGGAAAGATCAAGAAAGTGGCGGGCGGGCTCGATGTGACCGAGGCGAAAGAAGTTTTCGACGGTCGCGGCAGGCTCGCATTCCCGGGACTTGTCGATCCCCATATGCATACGGGTATCTATGGTCCGCTCGAGCAGGACGCGCGCAGCGAGAGCCTTGCGGCGGCGCAGGGCGGGGTAACCTCCAGCCTCAACTACATTCGCACCGGCGGCTACTACATGGATCGCGGCGGTCCGTACGCCGAGGTCTATCCGGAAATACTTTCCGCTTCGAAAGACAACTTCTGGGTCGACTACGCGTACCACTTGGCGCCGCTCGATCGCACGCACATCGGCGAAATCGACATGCTTATCAGTAAGTATGGCGTCACCTCGTTCAAGATCTTCATGTTCTACGGTGGCTATGGCCTTCATGGCGCCTCCACGTCCCAACGCGAGTTTTTGAAGATAGGCGAGAACGAGAAGTACGACATCGCGCATTTCGAGTTTGTGATGCGCGGGGTGTATCGCGCCATGCTGCGTAATCCGTCTATCAAAGATTCTATTTCTTTAGGCTTGCACTGCGAGCTAGCCGACATTCTCAGCGCCTATACCAAGATGGTCGAGGGAGGCGCGAAGGTCACGGACCTCGACACTTACCTAACCGGCGAAACTCACGACCCGGAGTGCATCGATTGCGCCCCGCTCACGGGACTTCGAGCGTACAGTGCTGCAAGGCCGCCGCACTCCGAAGGTCTTGCAATCACCATCGCCTCTTATCTGGCGAACGAGACTAACTGCCTCAATATCAATCTGCTCCATCTCACCTCCAGAAAGGCGGTGGAAGCCGCTCTCAAGATGGCCAAGGCCTTCCCGCATGTGGACTTCCGACGCGAGGTGACGATCGCCCATTTGTGTCTCGACTACGATTCGAAGATTGGAAATCTGGCTAAGGTTAATCCGCCCATTCGATCGCGAGCCGACGTCGAATTTCTTTGGGAGTCACTGCTTGATGGTAAGTTGGACTGGGTGTGCTCCGATCACGCCTGCTGCAAGTTCGAGATGAAACTCGGCAAGGAAGACAAACAAAACGTCTTCCTCGCGAAGTCCGGTTTCGGCGGAACCGAGTTTATGCTGCCGGCGCTCATCACTGAGGGGAAGCGACGGGGGATGTCCCTCAACAAAATGGCCGAGCTGACGTCCTGGAGCGCTGCGCGTCGTTTTGGTCTCAAGAGCAAGGGCGACCTTGCAACCGGTTTCGACGCCGACATCGTTCTCGTCGATCCAAACAAGAGTTTTGTGGCGAGCGGCGACGGTTCCGAGTCGCAGCAGGGCTACTCGGTATTCGAAGGGATGGAGATGTCTGCGTCGGTCACCAGCACCTTCCTGCGAGGCCGGCTCATCTACGATAACGGGCAAGCCGTCGGTCAACCGGGTGGTCAATACCTGCACCGTCCGTACCGATGATTTTTAGGCCCTGCTATCGGCTACACTCGCGTCCTCACCAACATCGAGGAGTGAGTCGATGACTATCAAGGCCGGAGACAAAATGCCGACGGGCGCGTTCAAAGTCATGAGCGCCGAAGGCCCCAAAGAAATTTCGACCGATGCGCTGTTTGGCGGCAAGACCGTCGTGCTGTTCTCGGTTCCTGGCGCGTTCACCCCAACCTGTGATGCACGTCATTTGCCTGGGTTCGTGCAGCATGCTGATGCCTTTAAGGCGAAGGGTGTCGACACGATTGCCTGTATGGCGGTTAACGATATGTTCGTCATGAACGCCTGGGGCAAGGCGAGCAACGTCGGCGATAAAGTGATGATGCTCGCGGACGGTAACGGAGACTATTCGCGCGCGCTCGGGCTCGAGTTGGATGCTCGCGGTTTTGGCCTTGGTATGCGAGGTCAGCGTTTTGCGATCATCGTGACGGACGGCGTCGCGAAGCACGTTAATCTCGAGGCGCCCGGCAAGTTCGAAGTATCCGCGGCGGAATACGTCCTCGGTCAGCTCTGATCGGCCAGTACGTGAGCGTCGGAAACAAGCGAATCACTTTCTTGCGCAGTCCTCGGGGGCTTCCTGTCCCCGAGGACTTCGGCGCAGACGAGATCGGAATTCCTAAGCCGGTGGAGGGACAGTTCCTTTCGCGGACTATTTACCTCTCTCTCGATCCCTACTACCGCAACGTCATGAAGAACAGTCAGATGTATGCGGATCGACTGGCGCCGGGCGATGTCATGGTCGGCGAAACGGTCGCCGAGGTGATCGACTCGCAGCATGCCGACTTCAAAGTCGGCGATGTGGTTACGGTGAGAAACGGTTGGCAACAGTACGCGCTCAGCAACGGTCAGGGTGTTCGTAAGATCGACCCGTCCGTGGCGCCGATTTCCACGGCGCTCGGCGTGCTCGGCATGCCAGGGCTGACGGGCTACGCAGGCACTGTGTTTCTCGCGCAGCCGCTGCCAGGGCAGACCTTCGTCGTGTCAGCGTGCACGGGTCCCGTTGGGAGCACGGCGGGGCAGGTGGCCCGCCACATGGGAGCTCGCGTTGTTGGTATCGCGGGATCCAAAGAAAAATGTGACTACGCGGTGCGTGAGCTGGGTTTCGACGCCTGCGTCAATTACCGCGACGGTGATCTCGTCGGCCAGCTGAAGGCCTCGTGTCCGAATGGTATCGATGCTTACTTCGACAACGTCGGCGGATCAACGCTCGAGGCCATCACTCTGAATCTCGCAATGGGCGCTCGAATCGTGCTGTGCGGCATGATTGAGGCATACAGCATGGACACGCCGCCTCCCGGGCCTTGGCTCGGGCCGATCGTCGGCGCGCGCGCCACCATGAAGGGGCTTGTGGTGTACGACCACATCCATCGCCTACCCGAAATGACCCGCGTGATCGGTCGTTGGATGCACGACGGGAGCTTTCGCTGGAAAGAAGATATCTCTCAGGGGCTCGAGCGGGCACCCGAAGCTTTCTGTCGCCTCATGCGAGGCCAGAACTTTGGCAAGGCGCTCGTGCAGGTCGGCACTGCACCGAATCAATAAAAGCGCTTTCTCAGCCGTCGCTCGCGATCAACCTCTCGAGCTCTGGAACGACTTGGAATAGATCTCCGACGAGACCGTAGTCGGCGACTTCAAAGATTGGCGCTTCGGGGTCTTTGTTGATGGCGACGATCGTGCGGGCGTCCTTGATGCCCGTGAGATGCTGAATCGCCCCAGAAATTCCAAAGGCCATGTAGAGATCCGGAGCGATGATCTTTCCGGTCTGACCGACCTGCATGTCATTTGGTGCATAGCCGGCATCGACAGCCGCGCGCGATGCGCCCACGCCTGCGCCCATACGATCGGCCAGTTGGTAGAGAATTTTGAAATTGTCGGCACTGCCGAGCGCCCGCCCGCCCGAGACTACCTTTTTGGCGGTCTGCAAATCAGGACGATCGCTGCGTGCTGCGCTGACGGATACGAATCGGGTGTGTTGCGGTAACGCAGCGGATGGACTCGCGCTCTCTATGGCTGCCGCCGACGAAGACGTTTGAGCCGCATCGAACGAGGCCGTACGCACGGTCGCGACCAGCTGCGTACCCTCGGACACTTCGACGGTGATGATGGCGTTGCCAGCGTAAATGGGTCGTCGGAAGCGTGTGGCGCTCTCGACAGCCATGATGTCTGAGGCCTGCGGGGCATCGAGCAGGGCAGCGACACGCGGCATCAGGTCTTTTCCGAAGGTTGTCGAGGGTCCGAACACATGGCTGTAGCCCTGCGCGATTTCGGCGAGCTGAGGCGCGATGAAGGCGGCTACCGGATTCGCATGAACGGAGTTCGCAACGGTGATCACCTTGGATACCCCAGCGATTCGAGCGGCATCGGCCGCTGCCGCAGCAGGGTCGGAGGCAAATACCGCGACGTGAATCTCAGCGCCCGCGATCTGGCTCGCGCAATGGACGCACTTGGCGGTCGCGGGGTTCAGTTTGCCGTCCTGATGCTCGGCAACGATCAAAATTTTACTCATGAGAGTCTCTGTAATGAGGGTTCGTTATGCTTAAACGAGGCCTTTGCCGCGCAGCGCAGTGAAGAGTTCGCCGACGTCTTTGACCATGACGCCCTTGCTACGCTGAGAGGGCGGGTCGAACTTGACCGCCTTCAGGCGTTCTAGGGGTGTGATACCCAAAGCCGAGGGCTCGATTGTCTCGAGAGGCTTTTTCTTGGCCTTCATGATGTCCGGAAGTTTGACGTACCGTGGCTCGTTGAGACGAAGGTCGGTGGTGATCACTGCGGGTAGATCGACCTCGAGCACCTCAAGACCCGCATCAACTTCGCGAGTGACCTGAGCCGTGTCGCCGATGATGTCGACCTTGGAGGCAAACGTCGCTTGAGGCCGGCCCCATAGCGCGGCCAGCATCTGACCCGTTTGGTTGCAGTCGTCGTCGATGGCCTGCTTACCGAGAATCGCGAGCATCGGCTGCTCACGCTCGATTAGCTTGAGCATAAGTTTGGCAGCCGAGCCAGGCTCGATCGCAGCGTCCGTTTGAACATGCACGGCGCGATCGGCGCCCATGGCGAGGGCGGTGCGCAACTGCTGTTGGCAGTCTGCGGGTCCGATCGAGATCGCAACGATCTCTTCGGCAAGACCTTTTTCCTTGATGCGGAGCGCTTCTTCGAGAGCGATCTCGTCGAACGGATTCACGCTCATTTTGACGCCATCGGTGATGACGCCCGTGCCGTCCGGTTTGACCCGAATCCGCACGTTGTAATCCACCACTCGCTTGATCGAAACCAAAATACGCTTCATGAAAAGACCGACTCCTCGACAAAGGGGATTGGCCCAAAGGCCGGTTTCGATTCTACAGGCCCAACGCGCCGGGGTTAAGGCGTCGCTGCGGATCAACGAGCTGTTTCAGGCTACGGATGAGCTCGGCCGTCTGCGGATCCCGTCCCCGCATGTACGGATAGAACTTTCCGATCTGTAGGTGAATGGCTCCGTGGCGTTGGAAGATGTCAGCGATGCCGTGTTTCATCTTGTCCACGAGGGCGCGTCCCTCAGGGTTATCGGCGAATTTCGGTAGCGTCTCCTGATAGCCTGCCGGCAACAATCGTTCTTGCGCGATGTTGTAGCCGTCTTCCCAATAGAACACGGGCTCGTACAAGAATGCATTGGTAGCGACCGTCATGAACATCGCGCCGTACCGGATACGCAGACGCTTCATCTCTGTTTCGTGCGCTTCGTAATACCGACTGATCTCAGCTCGGAATGCTTCGACGCGTGAGAACGGCAGGATGCCGTGGATAGGCACCCAACGTTCGCCCCTCGGGCTGCGAACGTTGTAGAGCGGCATGAACGGCATAGCGTTGGCTACGGTGGGTACGGTCGCCGGAACCTCTGCGCCGTGAGGTTGCAGCGCCGCGCGCAACTTGGCGACGGCCGCGCGGCATGAGGCGTCGTCGACGCCGTCGACGATCCCGTGCCCAGAGAACACAGCACCCCTCAAAAAACCGC
>JBIIHO010000219.1:0-3534 GCA_044235605.1 Steroidobacteraceae bacterium
TGTGCACTTGTGGGTTGCCGAAATAGCTCGCGACCGAGTCCATGCCGTGTTCGCGCTGAATCGACTCTAATCGGCGCGCAACCTCATCCAATGCCTCATCCCAAGACACTTCCTCCCAGCCTGTCGCTGTGCGACGGATTGGATGACGAATCCGGTCGGGATCCTCGTGCACATCTTTGATGCCGAGAGCTTTTGGGCAGATATGACCGCGGCTGAAAGGGTCTTGCTCGTCACCACGGATCGAGAGGATCTCTGTCCCGCGTACGCGGATTTCCACGCCACACATCGCCTCGCAGAGATGGCAGGTGCGGTGATGAATGTGCTCGGAGACGCTCACGACTAGGATCGACTCTTGAGGTATTCGGAGTCTTCGAACACGAATTCGTTCCAGTTGGCCGTATCAAAGATTTCAGGTACGAAACGCCGAGCACCATCGATGACGGGTTTGGGTAGCGCATCGAGACTCGCGACTTTACCGCCGAACCCACGAGCCACGGTACCCCCGGGGCGATCATCCATCCCCATCCAGGGCGCCCAGCGGTTCTTGTTTTGGAGCTGTAGATGCACCGGGGCGGAAAGCACGTCGGGATCGACGATATCGGCAAGGGAGGCCGACATCGTCATGAACGAGTTGGTGTAACTCGTGCGGGTCGGATCGAGCATATCCGGTCGGCTTTCGATGGATTGCGTCGCCAGAAAGACTCGATCACCGATGACCTCGATAGGCAGTAATTTCGGTGTGTAGCCCATCGCGATTACGCCCGTTGGTGTGTACAGGCGCGGAACCGGCCCCAGACGAAAGTGATGGATCGCCGACGTCCGGCCTGTGACGGGGTTCGCAAATTCTTCGAGCGGCTCCTGGCTGTCGTATCGAGTGTAAAAGCCCACCTCGTACTTGCGCATCTCGAACTGGTTATCGCCCTTGGGCTGCCAGTAGTCGACGAGAATGTTATTCATGGTGAAGAAGGGAACGAAGTTGCCCTCGCCGAGATCAGCATAAATGTTGAGACGCATGAATGAATAAATGGTGGTCTTGCTCAGGCTTCCGACCATCTTGACGTGCGTTCTTAGTGCGGTGATGGGATCAGTGAAATCTGGCGGGGCGCTTTTGTTTGCGGCGTGAGCCGAGGAGCCATTTAGGGCGACAAGGCTGGCGCTTCCCCAAGCGGCTGATCCCATAAGAGCCGAGCGTCGAGAAACCTTCATGCCTATCCCCCCGAAGACAGAGCGCTACATCGGGCAGGGTAGCCCCGGTCGGGGTCGATCGCCAAGCGCCGCGCGCCGGGTCGGCCGCGGCGGTGCTGATAGATGGCAGGCGAGGCGGTGGGCGGGTGCTGAGTGTTAGAGCCCGAGGGCTGAGGCGACCGCCGGATACGTAATTTTTCCCGAGCTGACATTAAGACCCGCCGCGAAGCCGGGGTCGCTCGAGAGTGCAGCCTCAAGGCCGCGATCGGCGAGCAGCTTGAGGTAGGGGAGCGTCGCGGCGTTGAGCGCAAATGTGGAGGTGCGCGGTACGGCGCCCGGCATGTTGGTCACGCAATAATGAGTGACGCCGTGCATGACGTAGGTCGGCTCGGCATGGGTCGTCGGCCGACTGGTAGCGAAGCAGCCGCCTTGGTCGATGGCGATGTCGACCACGACTGATCCTGGGCGCATGGTCGAGATCATCTCTTGGGAGACGAGCTTCGGCGCAGCAGCTCCGGGTACAAGGACCGATCCGATGACGAGATCCGACGCGGCTACCTCGCGCGCGATCGTATCGGTGGTAGAGGCGAGCGTACGAGCCTGACCGCCGAAGCGTGCATCGAGCTCGCGAAGTCGCGGTAGCGATTTATCGATGATCGTCACAGCTGCACGCATTCCGAAAGCGATTTCTGCCGCCGCGGTACCTGCGACTCCGCCACCGATGACGAGAACACGGGCCGGAGCCGTTCCTGGAACACCACCGATGAGGATGCCACTACCTCCCGCAGCTTTTTGCAGCAGCGTGGCGCCGACCTGCACAGACATACGCCCTGCTACTTCACTCATCGGCGTCAGCAGGGGGAGTGCTCCATCACGCGCAGTGACCGTCTCGTAGGCGATCGCATGCGCTCGGGATTTCATCAGCGCCTCGGCCTGGGGGCGATCAGCCGCGAGATGCAGGTAAGTGAAGAGGATTTGCCCTTCGCGCAGCATGGCGCATTCCGGAAGCTGAGGCTCTTTAACTTTGACGATGCACTCCGCCGCATCGAAGACGGCTCGTGCCGTGGGCAGAATGACTGCACCGGCGGCGCGGTATTCGTCATCGCTACAGCCGATGCCAGAGCCCGCGAGGGTCTCGACGAAAATTTCGTGGCCTGATCGGACCAACTCGTTAACCGAGCCGGGTACCAAGCCGACACGATATTCGTGAACCTTGATTTCCTTGGGTACGCCGATTTTCATGCGGCGTAGTGTAACCCGATCAGGCGATTGCAGCGACTCGCCGATGGTTCGGTCGTGAATTCGCCGAGACGCGTTCCTCGAGAGAGAGGTCGTGACATTCGCAGGACGCGTTGCGCAAGAGTTGTCGATCTCGAAGACTCACTCGGCCCCGAGTCGTTTCTAACGTTCCTGCAAGCGACAATCTTGAGAGGCTTTCCGTGATCGCCTCACGCCGCACCCCGAGCAAACTTGCCAACTCCTCGTGGGTGAGCTCAAAACTTTTGGCTGACGAAGCTTCCGCCGCGGAGAGTAACCATCTGGCGAGCCGTCTCTGCAAGGGATGATACATGTTGCACGCGGTCGCGATACTTAGCGTTCGTGTCAGTTCGAAGAGCTGATCTTGCAGGGCGCGTTGCAACTCCGCACTTCGCGACCACTCAGCGATGAAAATGTCGATCGGTAGGCGCAACGCATAGCCCGAAACGATGACCCGAGCCGCACCAGGCAAAGGCGGCTCAGAGAAGTATCGTGTGCCGACGGCGTGTCGATATCCGAAGAGCGCAAGATGCGCTTGAAACCCATCGGTCATTCTGATGTCGACGCTGTAGAGACACGTTAAAGGAAAAAAGACGAAGTCTCGACTGTCTTCGGCGGAATCCCCAACTTGGCCCTTGCGAACTTCCGTGATCTCCGAGTGAGTATCGAAGACTTCCTGAACGGGCCTTGGTAGCAGCGAGAGAAATCTATTTTGGGACATGACTGGTTTCATTGAGCCTCCAGGGCGTAATCCCTCCTCACCGATTTGATTCTCCTCGCGTTGCGAGATTCAAACCATGGTTTATTGATCCGATCTGTATGGAATCACCCACTTCTTTTGGAGCCAACTGATCGCATAAATAAGTGAGAGGACCGAATGAAAGTCTATGATTTGAAAACACTATTCTCAAAGAATACGTTTTCGTTGAGCTAAGTGTCTCGAGAGTGTGTTAACCCACCGAAATACCTAAATATTTTTTTTAGGATGTGTCCGTCGAGTGAATTCGCTTCCTCCCCCTCGTTGAGGTTGAGCGCTCGATGGCAGAGTGGTTCGGTCACCGACAGGCCGACGGCGAGGCGATGAAGGGGTCG
>JBIIHO010000027.1:0-11410 GCA_044235605.1 Steroidobacteraceae bacterium
AGATCGCCAGGGCAAGGTTCGCAAGATCCATACGGGTTTCTCGGGACCCGCTACGGGAAAGCACTATGAAAAGCTGGTCGTAGACTTCACCAAGACGCTAGATGCGCTCTTGGCAGAAACACCACCTCCGCCTTTGCCTTTACCGAAAATCTGACGGAGCCTCGACATGCCTTCCTTCGACGCCGTCTCTGAAATCGATGCTCACGAACTTACTAATGCTGTCGATCAAGCAAATCGCGAGCTATCGCAGCGCTTCGACTTCAAAGGTACGGCCTGCAAGTTCGTCTTGCGCGAGAAGGACTTCACGATCGAAGTGCGGGGCGAAGTCGAATTTCACCTGAAGCAGATGCTCGATATCCTGAAGCTCAAACTCACCAAGCGAGGCATCGACATTGGTTGCCTCGATGTCAAAGACGCGCAGACCAACCTTGCCGAGGCAAGACAAGACGTAGTGCTGCGTCATGGTATCGATCAGGACTGCGGCAAGAAAATCGTCAAGCTGATCAAAGACTCGAAACTCAAAGTCCAGGCCGGCATCCACGGCGACAAAGTGCGGATCACCGGAAAGCAACGAGACGATCTTCAGGCGGCTATCGCCTTGCTTCGCAACGAAAAGTTCGATCGCCCGCTGTCTTTCGACAACTTCCGCGACTAGCGCCTACTCGCGCGCTGCGCGCGCATCGACCTGTCGCGACCAATAGAAGTAAAACGGCACGCCGAGCGCGATAACACCCACGCCGAGTAGCGCCTGCTTTGGTGTGGCATAGAGCGCACTCGCAAGCAATGCAGCCGATACCAGCACGAAGATCACCGGCGTAAATGGGTAGCCCCAGGTTCGGAAGGGTCGTGGTAGATCCGGCTCGCGAATCCTGAAAATGATGACTGCCGCCGCGCTCAGCGCATAAAAAAGGCAGGACGCGAAAACGACTGAATCGGTCAAAGTATCGAAGGTTCCCGATATCGCCAGCACGCTCGCCCACCCTGCTTGTGCGAGTACTGCGTTCACCGGCACTCGTGTACGCGACGATAGCTTGGCGAGTGGCTTGAAGAACATGCCGTCTGCCGCCATCGCATAGGGCACACGCGAATTGGCGAGCACGGAGGAATGCAGAGAGCCCAGTGACGACAACATCAGCGCAGCCGCCATGAACGTCACTGCAAAAGGCCCTGCGAACGACGCAAGCACCTCGGTTGCCACCGACGAAGTTGCCGATACGCTGGCGACCTCAGCAGGCGAGAGAACATAGAAATACGCCGCGTTCACGCCCACATACAGAACGATCACGAGCAGCGTGCCCCAGATGAACATCCGCGGCAGGTTTCGTTGTGGATCTTTCACTTCGCCGCATAGTGGCGCGACGTTGTTCCAGCCGTCGTAAGCCCACAACGCTCCGAGCATCGCCGCACCGATGCCGGCGATTCCGCCCATCGCACTGGCTTCGACGCCTTCGCAAGTGCCGCCCGATGCCGAGCCTGCGAAATTTCCGAAGTCGCCACTACCGAACGCAAAGGCACCAACGCCCACCCCGACGACAGTCAACACTTTGAGAATCGTGAGTACGGTCGCGGCGCCACCCGTGGCTGTCACTGATGCGCAATTGAAGAACGTCACGAGCCACAAAGCGCCAAGAGCGAAAATCGTGATGCCCGGAACCTCGATGCCATCACCCAAAGGCAGCGTGACCCAGGTCGAATCGAGCGCTCCACCCAGCGCTGTGTTCAAAAATATAGCGAACCCGACAGCGAGAGCAGCTTGGGAGCCCGTCTTCATGATCGCGAAGACCGTCCAACCATAAAGAAAACTCGTCAAGCGACCGTAAGCCTTGCGAAGGAAAACATAGTCGCCTCCTGCCGCAGGCATCATCGACGCGAGCTCTGCGTAACAGAATGCACCCAGCAGAGACAGGATGCCCGCCGCGGCCCACACCATCATGACGATCAGCGGATCGTCGACATTGCAGGTCATGACGCGGGTCTTGAGAAAAACTCCGGTACCGATGACATTCGCCACGTTGATGGCTATACCGGCCGACAGCCCAAGTCCACGGTTGAGTTGGGTCATCGAGGAACTCGATCAAGCTGCTCGCACAATCCTGCGACCGAGTCGATGGCGCTTGGTCCCATGCGTGTGAGCCGAACATCGGGAAACGTCAGGACCTGTTTGTTAGCGACTGCCTTAATAGATGGAAATCGCGCCCATCGCTCACGCCAATCTCGGGCAGTGATGGGCGGTGCCGACATCAAGATCACATCCGGATTCCGCTTTTTGATGTCCTCGAACTCAACGATAGGAGACGGGTAATCGATATCGTCATAGACATTTCTGGCGCCACATTGGCGCAGGGCGTCGGATACGACGTTACGACTGCCGACGGTATAGAGCGGCACATCCCAGATCATGAAAAAGACATCGAGGGGGCGGCGGCTGGAAGAAGATTTTTTTGGAAGACTTGCGATTTTCAATTCCATTGATCGCGCTGCCTGCTCAGCGATCGTGGAAGTTCCCGCAAGAGCGCCAAGCCGACGAACAGAACGAGGGATATCGTCAAGCGCACGAACACTCACGTAGTAAACGTTCAGCTTTAGCTTGTTGATGAGGCTATCGATGATGAGTTCGTTGGTGAGATCTTTCCACACTACGACCACATCGGGCTTGAGGGCAATCAGTCGATCAAATACGAGCGCATTGGCATCGCCGATACGCTCAATTTTTTTGGCAGCCTCAGGTTCGTCGGAGCCCGTCACGGTGGCGAGCACACGATCTCCGGCGCCGGCGGCAAACAACATCTCCGTCGCGCCGGGCGCAAGGCTCACGATACGACGGGCGGGCGTCGAAAGACGAAGCGTCGCTCCAGTGTCGTCGCGTACCGTGATCGTTTGTGACGAAGCTAGCGGAGACATCGTGGTCAGCGATGTCGCGACGATCAGAAGCACCGCCAGAATCGGTGCTCGATACATCATTTGGAACCGCTGCGGCAGGCGGAGCAGCCGACGGGAGACTCGAGTCGCCGACGAATTTGATCGAGTGGGCCTCTCAAGGGAGGCAACGCACGGTGAGCTAGGCTCACGAGTCTTAACCGCCATGTCTGGCCCGATACGGTCCAGAACACGTAGACCGACGATACGATCACGACTATCGCAACGATCAACTGCTGCCAGAGGTCGTGCGGCATCGTCATCACCCGACCGAGAACCAGAGGGCGATTCGATAGGTCGCAAAGGCGGCGAGATAAGCGAGTCCAAAGAGGTACACCGTCATGATGAGAGGATACCGCCAACTGTTGGTCTCGCGCTTCACGACGGCAAGCGTGGCCAGGCACTGCGGTGCGAAAACGTACCAGGCGAGTAGCGCAAGCCCCGTCGCCAGGCTCCATTGGCTTGCGATTACGGTGGATAGCGCCGTAGATACAACTTCTTCATCGCCCGATAAGGCGTAGACGGTACCCAAGGCGCCCACGGCAACCTCACGCGCTGCGAGGCCCGGAATCAGCGCGATGGAAATCTGCCAATTGAACCCGATCGGTGCGAGCACGACGGCCAACGCCTGCCCCAGCTGGCCGGCAAAACTGTATTCGATCGCAGGCCCCGTCGCACCCGCCGGCGGCGCCGGATAGGTGGAAAGGAACCACAGCAACACCACCATCGCGAGGATGATGCCGCCCGCTCGAGCCAAAAACAGTCGCGCCCGCTCCCACAAGCCGAATGCGAGATTACCGAGACGCGGCCATTGGTAATCGGGAAGTTCGAGCATCAATAAATGAGTGTCGTTGCCCCCACGGAATTTTTTGAAGGCCCAGGCTACGAGGAGCGCACTCGCAACGCCTGCAAAGTAAAGAGCGAACAGCACTACGCCCTGCAGATTGAAGCCACCGATATCACGATCGGGAATGAATGCCGCGATGAGCAGAGCGTATACCGGGAGTCGGGCCGAGCAGGTCATGAGTGGCGCGACCATGATGGTCGCCAGACGATCACGCAAACTAGGAATCGTTCTTGTCGCCATAATTCCGGGGATCGCACAGGCGAAGGACGACAGCAGTGGAATGAACGCACGTCCGGAAAGACCGACGGAGCCCATCACGCGATCGAGTAGATATGCCGCTCTCGGCAAATAACCGCTGTCCTCGAGCGCGAGGATGAATGCAAACAAGATGATGATCTGCGGCAAGAAAATGATGACGCTGCCGACACCGGCGATGACGCCGTCCGCAAGCAAACTACGCAGCGGCCCGTCGGGCATGCTGCCCCTGACCCACTCTCCGAGCGAGGCCATACTCGCATCGATGAGATCCATGGGTAGAGCAGCCCAACTGAATACGGCTTGGAAGACAAAGAAAAGAATAATGCCCAAGACGAGCAGCCCAAAAAACGGATGAAGTAATACTCGATCTGCTGCGGCAATGAGCTCACTTCGTGCGGGCTCGCGATAGCCGGATGCAGCAAGAACTCGCGCTGCTTCGGCATGCGTCTGCTGCACGTCCTCCACCGAAGGCTCGTGCCATTCTGTCGTCGAAGATGTCGCAATGAAGCCTTCGGGTAAGGCATCGAGATGATGGATCAGTGCATCCGCACCGCCGCGTGCAACCGCAACCGTTTCGATGACCGGGGCACCAAGTTCTTTCGACAGTCGCTCGCAATCGATGGAATAGCCGCGCTTGCGCGCGAGATCGGTCATGTTGAGCACGACGATCATCGGCAATCCGAGTCGCTTCACCTCTAGGGCGAGTCGCAACGACAGCGGAAGATGGGTGGCATCGGCGACCAGCACGATGGTCTCGGGTCTTGGCTCAGACGCGAGACGTCCGAGTGCGACGTCGCGAGTGATCGCTTCATCCAGCGTGGTAGGCGTGAGGCTGTAGGTTCCCGGAAGATCGAGCAGCAGATACCGACGCCCTGATGCGGACTTGTAAAACCCCTCTTTTCTTTCGACCGTTACGCCGGGGTAGTTCGCGACCTTCTGACGGCTCCCCGTCATTCGATTGAAGAGCGCCGTCTTGCCGCAGTTGGGCAGGCCGATCAGAGCGATGCGCAAATCCGCGGTACTCATCTGATCTTCACCCGCTCGGCTTCCTGTCGTCTTAACGCGAAGGTGGCGCCTCCCACCCTTACGGCGACGGGATCATGAGCCGGCCACATGGAGGCCACCAATTCGACCACTGCACCAGGGTAAAAGCCGATCTCGAGTAGCCGCCGAGCCAGAACGTCATCCGCATCAATCCGATCAACCACGGCCGACTGGCCAGCCTGCAGGCCGGAGAGGGTCCTCGGAGGATGGGTCGAAAGGCTCATGGGCAAAGTATCCGACAGCCCGCCCCGTGTATGCAATTGCGGATCATTCTCATTTGTCCTATCGGTTTCAGGTACCCTTCGCTCCACCATGGACGGCAGCGGCGACGGTCAAAATCGGCAGGTCAACGTGTTCGGCGACCCCCTCGCCGACTGCAGCCATTCGCCTAAAACGGGCTGGTTTCGGAGCGGTTGCTGCGAGACCGATGCGTCGGACGTCGGCTCCCACACCGTCTGCGCCGTGATGACCGGGGAGTTCCTCGAGTTCTCCCGGTCTCGAGGTAATGACCTGTCTACGCCGAGGCCCGAATTCGGTTTCCCTGGACTCAAACCGGGCGACCGTTGGTGCCTCTGCGCGGCTCGCTGGCAGGAGGCTTTTGAGTCCGGCTGCGCACCCAAGGTCACCCTCAAGGCGACTCATCGTCGAGCGCTTCAAGTCGTGACCCTCACCGATCTCAAAACCCACGCCATCGATCTTGTCTGATCCCTCCGTCATCGGCGCTGCGGCAATTTCGCCGCGAGTCGCGTTTCGTCAGGGCGTACGCGAGTTGATGCCTGCTGCGCCCGGCGTCTTCGCGTGGGGTCTCGTCACGGGTGTGGCAATGGTGAAGTCCGGCCTCAACGTGCCCGAAGCCATTGCGCTCAGCCTCATTGCCTACGCGGGCAGCGCGCAGCTTGCGGCACTGCCTCTCATGGCTACGTTCGCACCGATCTGGCTCATCTTCGCGACGGCCGTGATCGTGAATCTCCGCTTCGTCGTGTACAGCATGATGATGCGCTCGCATTTGGCAGGGCTTTCGATGAGTAAGCGGATCGGGCTGGGATTCCTGGTGGGCGACATCATGTTCGCGCGCTTTTCAGCGCTGCTCGAGCGTGATCCTCACTATCCGCAGCCTGTCGCGTATTACTTTGGAGGCGCGTGCTGTAACTGGGTGTGGTGGCAAGTGTCTTCGATCATCGGCATCTTGGCGGCCACGGGGATTCCCTTGTCCTGGGGCCTCGAACTCGCCGGCACGCTGACGCTCGTCGCGTTGCTCGTGCCGCTCTGTCGTCAGTGGCCCGTACTCGCGGGCGCAATCGTGGCGGCGGTCACTTCCGTGATGGCGCACGACTTGCCGCTTCGGCTCGGACTCCCGCTCGGGATCGTGTTGGGAGTCATCACCGCATTCCTCGTGGAGCGACGGCGAGGCGCCGCATGATCGAGCCTTATATCTGGTGGGTCATTCTCGCCATTACCGCCGGCACCGTGGTTACCCGGTCAGGCCCCCATCTTCTGGGGTCGAAGCTGCGTATTCCCTCGTCCTTCGATGCCGCACTGCGATTCGCCCCGGCCTGCGCCCTCGCGGCGATCATTGCGCCGGACCTGGTTTTCTCTGACGACACCCTGAATTTGACCTTGGAGAACCCTCGATTGCTCGCCGGAGCCGTAGCTGCCGTCATTTTCGCGACAAATCGCAGCATGATCGCGACAATTGCAGGCGGAATGATCGTTTTTTGGCTACTAAAGGCCTGGTTTGTGGGGTGACAGACGTCTAATAGAAAAACAAATGTCCAATAATTGACATTGTGTCAAACAATTCGGCAATGTACTCGTTATGAGTTACCTCGCCGAACGCCGCCTAGAAGAGAAAGAGCGCCGCCGTCTCGAGATCCTCGATGCAGCAGAAGCGGTCGCAAGCGTCGTCGGCATCGAGGCAATGACGATGGACCAGGTCGCCCGCAAGGCTCGCCTCTCGCGCGCGTTGGTGTACGTCTATTTTCGCGACAAGGCGGATCTTCTGATTGCCGTATCCATCCGGGCACTCGAGCAGCTGAACGAGCGATTCCTCGAAGTGCTGTCTCAGCCACTCAAGGGGCTCGAGCAGGTCGAAGCCTGTGGACGCGCGTACGTGAATTTCGCCCGCGAGTGTCCGGTGCGCTTCGAGGTACTGGCACATTTCGAAGCGCATTCGCCTACCGGCGAGTTTGATCCAGCCTATGAGGAATTCCTGAAGTTCGGTGAGCGCCCTCACGCCTCGCTAACCCGTGCGATCGAGAACGGCCTCAAAGATGGCTCGATCCGCAACGACCTCGGCAATCCCGCGCTGCTCAGCTTCACGCTCTGGGGTCTGATGCACGGCATTATCCAGCTGACCATGCACAAGATCGGCGGGCTCCAACGCGCTGGGGTATCTGCCGAATCTTTGATCGAGCATGGCTTCCGCCTGGCGCTCGACGCCATGTCGCTCGGTCAATCGACGCGGGCCTGAATCTATGCGAACGCTCCCCGCTTTCGTTCTTTTGAGCGTCGTTGCCTGCTCCTTCGGATTGGTGGGCGTCACGACTGCTCAGAGCGGCCCCACACGAGAAGCCGGTATGGCCATGGACACGGCGAGCGGTCGTCCGGTGCCCGTCGTCATCGAAGAATACGTTCGTGCGGGGATCGCATCCAATCTCGCGTTGCAGTCGGCGACGCTCGAAGTCGAGCGCAGTCAGGCAGCACTCGATGCGGCTCGGGGAAAATTCTTTCCCGAAGCTTCGATCGGCACGCGCTATACCCGCTCGGAGGGCGGGCGTGAAATCACCCTCCCCATCGGGTCCGCTTTGAATCCGGTTTACCTGACTCTCAATGAATTATTGATATCGGACGGTAAAGCGCCACGATTCGGCACCATCGAAGATCCGCGATTTTTATTGCAGCGAGAACAAGAGCAGGAGACACGGCTCAGTATTCGGCAGCCTCTTTACGTACCGGCGATTCCCGCTGCAGTCCGCGCTCGGCGCTCGTTACTCCAAGCCAGCGAGTTTGCGCGTCTCGCGCTCATCAGTCGGCTGCGTCGGGACATCACGGTGGGCTATGTCGATTGGCTTCGTGCGAGTCGCGGCGCCATCCTGATCGAGGCGAGTCGTAGCTTGCTTGCCGAAAATCTTCGTATCAATGAATCGCTATTCCGCAACGGAAAGATCACGCAGGATCAGGTTCTGCGGGCGCAGGCGGAGTTGCTTGCGGTCGAGCAGCAACTTATAGAGTCGCGCAATCTTAGTGATCAGGCTGCGAGTTACGTCAACTTTTTATTGAACAGGCCTCTCGACTCGGCGCTCGAGTTCGCTGATGCCTCCAACGAGATTTCCCGTACCGTGGCCGACTTATCCGTATTGCGTGAAGTAGCCGTGACGCGAAGACCCGAGTTCGCTCAGCTCGACCGTGCCGTTCGTGCAGCCAGTGCGCAAGTCGATGCGGCCAAAGCGGCGAGAAAGCCATCGATCGCGCTCGGTATCGACGGCGGATCCCAAGGCGAAGAGTATGAATTCGGTCGAGGTCGAAATTTCGCGACGGTTTCGGTGTTACTCAATTGGACGCTCTTCGACGGGGGCAGTCGACGTGCCGAAGTGCGTCAGGCTCGCGTCGCGCAACGCCAAGCGGAAGTCCAACGGGAACAAGCCGAGCAGCAGATTCGTCTCGAGGTACAGCAAGCCTTGGATCGTTTGCAGGCGAGCGAAGCTTCGCTGCGCACCGCCGAGGCCCGCGCTGCTGCCGCGCGCGCCGCATTTCGAATTTCTGGGCGCAAGCGTGACGAAGGGGTGATCAGCCAGGTGGAGTTTCTCGACTCGCGCACCACGCTCACCGCCGCAGAACTCAACCTTAACGCCGTGCGCTTCGAGTTACTCGCGCGCCAGGCAGAACTCGATTACGCCACTGGAGCGACCCTACCGTGATGCGACAAGACATAAAGATCCCGCTTCCCGTTTTACTGATTGCGGTGGCGTTGATGGTCGGCTGTAGCAATGGCTCTGACAAGGAAGCGGTCGTTGAAACACCTGTGCGCTCCGCAGAAGCAACAGCGGGTCCAGCAATCGCTCCGATCGAAGCAAATGGCCTCATCGGTGCGCAAGACGAGATGCGCTTGTCATTCAAGACCGGTGGCATCGTTCGTCGGATCGTCGTCCAAGAAGGCGCGATTGTAAGAAAAGGCGCACTGCTTGCAGAACTCGAGCTCACTGAGGTTCAGGCTCAGGCTGAGCAAGCCCTGCAGATGGCGCAGAAGGCGGAGCGCGATCTCGAGCGTGGTGAGCGCTTGTACGCCGACCAAGTCATCAGCTTGGAGACCTTGCAGAATCTGCGTACTCAGGCGGCTCTAGCGGTCGCGGGACGTGATGCAGCACGCTTCAATCTCAACTATTCGCGGATCACTGCACCACGCGATGGTGTGGTGTTACGTAAGTTGGTCGAAGAGCGTGAACTCGTACCTCCCGGTCAGCCGGTAGTCATTCTTGGCAGCGCAGATCGCGGGTATGTTTTACGGTTTGCTTTGGCCGATCGCGACATCGTTCGGATCAAGACGGGCGATGCGGCGCGCATTACTGTCGATGCCTACCCGGGCATCGAGCTGAAAGGCGTCGTGAACGAAGTATCGTCTGCGGCAGACCCGCGAACGGGCCTCTTCCCGGCTCAGATCAGACTCGCCTCCATCGCCGATATCCGCTTAGCCAGTGGCCTCGTCGCGAATGCCACGATCGAGCCATCACAGTCCGGATCCACCCAGTTCACGTATGTGCCCGTCAGCGCCATCGTCGAAGGGGAGGGTCGAACGGCCAGTGTTTTCGTCGTCGAGGGAACGACGGCACGAAAGCGCTCGGTTCGTGTGGGCTTCATTAAAGATGAGCAAGTGGCTCTCGCAGAAGGTCTCAAGCCTGGCGAGCGCGTGGTCACAGAGGGTTCTCTTTATCTCGTAGATGGCGAACGAATTCGCGTCGTCGATGGATCGACGGGTGCGGCGACTGCTGCCGCGACGAATCGCTGAGCCCGCATGGCCACTCCGATTCTCGAATTTCCGATAAAGCGCTACCAGTTCACGCTGGTGGTGTTTTTCTGCTTGGTGGTACTCGGTTTTTACAGCTTCCTCTCCGTTCCTCGAGAGGAAGACCCGTCATTCAAGATTTCCGGCTTCGAAATCTCGACGATCATGCCGGGCGGCGATCCGAAGGATCTCGAGCGCCTCGTGGCCAAGCCGCTGGAGGATCGACTCGCAGAGCTCGACGACGTCAAGCAATTAGAGAGCATCGTTGCCGATGGCGTCGCGTTCACCATCATCGAGTTTCAGGCATTTACCGATCCTGATCGAAAGTACGAGGAGATCGTTCGCGAACTGAATTCCTTGCGGCCTGGGTTTCCTGCAGAAGTTCGCGAGATCCGCATCAGAAAGTTCAGTCCAGGACTCGTCAACATCGTTCAGTACGCATTGGTATCAGACGATGCACCCTATCGGGAACTACAGAATCATGCACGCACCTTGAAAGACGCCCTCAAGGGTGTTCCAGGAGTGCGATCTTCGGAGAGCTGGGCGTACCCGCCTCGCGAGTTGCGTATCGAGATCGACACTAGACGTCTCGCCGATCTTCGCATCACGCCCACGCGAGTGATCCAGGCTATCGAGAGCGAGAACGCAAATATTCCCGCCGGCGTAGTAGACATCGGTCCTCGCAGCTTTTCAGTGAAGGCGACTGGGTCGTATCAAGACCTCGAGCAGGTGCGTGAAACGGTCGTGAACGCGGCCGACGGCCGAACTGTACGGCTACGCGATATCGCCGAGATCCGGTGGGATGAAGGCCAATGGGGGCATATCGGCCGATACAACGATCGTCGAGCGGTTTTCGTGACGGCGAACATGAAGGAAGGACAGAACATCCTCGAAGTCCGAAAAGCGATCGATCAAGTCGTCGAGCGTTATCAAGCGGGACTACCCAAACGGGTGACACTCGTGCTCGGTTTCGACCAATCCAAGAATGTCGAAAAGCGGCTCGATAGGTTGTACACCGATTTCATGATCGCGATCGGTTTAGTGCTGATCACCTTGCTACCGCTTGGGCTGCGCGCAGCGAGTATCGTCATGATCTCCATTCCGCTGTCGCTCGCATTCGGGCTGACCGTGCTCTACTTTTTAGGCTACTCGCTCAACCAGCTGTCCATTGCCGGTTTCGTGGTGGCGCTCGGGCTGTTGGTGGACGATTCGATCGTCGCTGTCGAGAACATCTCGCGGCATCTGCGTATGGGCTATGACCGCGTCAGAGCGGCGGTCGCCGGCACACGCCAGATTTTCGTCGCGATTCTGGGGTGTACTGCCACGCTGATTTTCGCTTTCCTTCC
>JBIIHO010000220.1:0-3509 GCA_044235605.1 Steroidobacteraceae bacterium
GTTTCGGTTCCAGGCAAGGATGGACGCCGCACGATTCGCAACGATTCGAATGTGCGTTGTCGTCTGTGCTGCGCTCGCGAAAATCATCGTTGCTACTTGGAGCGGCGATGTCGCATGGGTCGTAACAATTTTTGCCCTCGAGAATATCGCACTGGGAATCGGCTATTTTTTCGTATACCAATCCGCCACTGGCCACCGGCTGAAGCCTCAGCGCGACCCTGAATGGACTGACTGGTTTCAGCAGCGCGCTCCGTGGCTTTTTCTCTCCGGCGTTGCCGAGGTGCTCTACCTAAAAATCGACGTCGTCATGCTCGAATGGCTCAGAGGCTCTACGGAAACTGGCGTTTACTCTGCGGCGGCACGCCTCTCCGAAGTTTGGTACATGGTACCAGTTGTAATCGTAGCAACGATTTTTCCGACGTTGATGTCAGAGCGAGACAATACGGCGCGTTGGAATCAGCACTTACAAATGACACTGGATGGTCTTGTTGCCATAGCGTTGGCGATAGCGATCCTGATTCAAATGCTCGCTCCGATGCTCGTCGCCCTATTGTTCGGTGAAGCGTTCGCAGCGGCCGCTTCCATTCTTGCACTGCATATTTGGGCAGCGATTTTTGTCTTCATGCGCGCCCTTTTTAGCCGATGGCTGATTGCAGAGGATCTTCTCAAATTTTCTCTGCTGACCCACGGCATAGGCGCTATCACCAATATCCTGCTGAACCTCTGGTTGATACCCATCCACGGAGGTCTTGGGGCAGCGGCTGCGACCGTGATTTCTTACGCTACTGCTGGCTGGCTGAGCCTATTCATTCACCACCGCACCCGTCCGATAGCGATGATGATGACTCGGGCGATATTGTTACCACTTCGACCGCGCGCAATCGCCAAACTTTGGCGCGCGATACGGTAGGATTCGCGTCCCATGATAGTCACTCGTTTCGCCCCCAGTCCCACAGGCATGCTCCACATCGGTGGAGTACGCACCGCTCTGTTCAGCTGGCTCCAAGCTCGCCGAATGGGCGGAAAATTCATTCTGCGTGTCGAGGATACTGACCGCGAACGGTCGACCGACGAAGCCGTTCGCGTGATCCTCGAGGGCATGCATTGGTTAGGGCTTGACCCGGACGAGGGCCCCTACTTTCAAACCAAGCGTTTTGATCGCTATCGCGAAGTGATCGATCAACTGCTCACCGAAGGCAAGGCCTACCGCTGCTATTGCACCAAGGAAGAGCTTGAGCAGCTGCGCACCGATCAAATGGCGCGCAAGGAAAAGCCGCGCTATGACGGTCGTTGGCGCGATCGAACCGACTCACGCGAGGGCGTCGCACCGGTCATTCGTTTCAAGAACCCGCTTGAAGGTGAAGTGGTCGTCGAAGATCAGGTACACGGACGAGTTGTGTTCCAAAACAGCGAGCTCGACGATCTCATCATTGTTCGAGGCGACGGAACGCCGACCTATAACTTCTGCGTCGTTGTGGACGACATGGACATGGGGGTAACCCACGTCATCCGGGGTGACGACCATCTCAATAACACGCCGCGCCAGATCAATATGTTTCAGGCGCTCGGCGCCAAGATCCCCGTGTTCGCCCACGTGCCCATGATCTTGGGTGCTGATGGCGCGAAGCTCTCCAAGCGACATGGCGCGGTCAGCGTGCTGCAGTACGAGGAAGACGGATTCTTGCCGGATGCACTGCTCAATTACCTTGTGCGTCTCGGCTGGTCGCACGGCGATCAGGAGATCTTCACTCGTGAAGAAATGATCGCCGCTTTTGACATCGCCGATGTCAATAAAGCGGCCTCGGCTTTCAACCCAGAAAAACTTCTCTGGTTGAACCAGCAGCATTTGATGAGATCTGATCCGACTAAGGTCGTTCCCTATCTCAAGCCTCATCTCGCGCGTTGTGGCATCGACTGCAACGATGAGAGTTTGTTAGCCAAAATCGTCGTTGCGCAGCGCGAGCGGGTGAAGACACTCAAAGAGATGGCCGAGAACAGTCGTTATTTCTTTGGTGAAGCTGTGCAACTTGATGAGAAGGCGGCAACGAAGCATTTGACGAACGACGCGAAAGCGCTCCTTCAAGAGTTCATGATCGAACTGAAAGCGGTGTCGACTTGGGCTGCGCCGGTACTGCATGAGGTGCTAAAAGCCTTTGCAGAAAAGCGCGAGCTGGGACTTGGTAAAATTGCCCAACCACTTCGCGTTGCAGTGACGGGCTCGACGATTTCGCCACCGATCGACATGACTCTGGAGATGATCGGACGAGATCGCGTACTAGCTAGGTTGAGCGCCGCTGTCGCTGCGTGCTAATCGAGGTTCGTAAAGCCGGATTCGTCAACAAAGGCGCACAGCTGATGCAGCTCGCAATCTTGCACGCGGTGTCTCAGCGCTTCCCGACTGCACAGTTTGCGATGGCGCCCTCACGCAAGGGCACCTCGCAACCGTTCGATCGCATACGTGAACAGGGCCTGCTTGCGAAGGCGTCGCTGTGGCGGGCTGGGCGACAGTGGGGCGATTTGGCTGGCCTGTTACCCGCCCCGTTGCGCGAGCATCTGAGGCTTGCGCTCGATCGAGATATCGATGCCGTGCTTGATGCAGCAGGCTTTGCCTACGGTAACCCGTGGCCCACGCGCAATTTGGCAGAGCTCGCCGCAGCCGCGGTGCGCTGGCAGCGGCGTGGCACCGCTCTCGTGCTGATGCCACAGGCCTTCGGTCGCATCGAGAAAGCCGAAGACCTGCATCATCTTCGAACCGTCGTGAATGCAGCCCAGCGTATCTACGCGCGCGATAAGCAGTCGCTTGATCATCTTTGCGCCGTTGTTGGAGAACATGCGTCTCTTCGTTTAGCGCCCGACTTCACCTCTTTGCTGCCCGGATCACCGCTGAACGATGACCTTAAAAGGCAGCTGTCCGAGACGATCGCGATCGTCCCGAACGCCAGGATGCTGGACCGAACGGACGCAGCGTCCGGGTTGGCTTACTTGCCTTTTCTTGAGGCCTGTATCGCAGCGTTACTCGCAGGCGGTCTGAAGGTCGCGTTGGTCATCCACGGTGGCGCCGAAGACTTAGTTCTCGCCAATCAATTACGCGATCGTCACCCACAGTGCCGCCTTGTCGACGAGCATCATCCGCTGAAGATCAAAGGTTTTCTCGGTTCATGCCGAGGCAGTATCGGCAGTCGTTACCACGGTCTGATCAACTGCCTCTCGCAAGGTATACCTGCCTTCGGCACTTCATGGAGTCACAAGTATCAGGCTCTGTATGCCGACTACGACTTCAGTGCCGGTTTGATCTCGGAATTATCGGCAAGCGTCGCTGACGAAGTTTGTCGTCACCTATCGGATGACGCGTGGATCGGAGCAACTCGCGCGCACCTGCTGCAGTCGGCTAAGCGCCAGAAAGATGCGAGCAGAGTCATGTGGGCAGACATCTTTGGAATAGTCGAGTCGGCAACTGATGCGCGGGCAAAAACATGAACGGTGCGCAGCTTGAAGTATCGGTTTACCTG
>JBIIHO010000028.1:0-11387 GCA_044235605.1 Steroidobacteraceae bacterium
CTAGAGGATGAATCCAAAGCTCGATGGTGAGGCTTGAGAGGGTCTCGCCGCCAGCTTTCTGCGGCAGTGCCGAAATAAGTCTGGAGCGCCATGCGTCCGTATCTTTGACTTGTTTGATGGGATACCAAATGGCGATCACTGCATTGGCCAGTCGCCGCAAGGCCTCTTGAGCAGCGCGCTCGACAGATTTGAAATCAGCAGAGGTCTCTTCGTATGGAGGATCGATCACGACGAGCGCGCGTCTCTCGATCGGCGGCAGCCAGGCCGGGAGCCTCGCATAGCCATCGGCGCATTCGATGGTGATCGATTCCGGTGTTCCGTCACGCTCCCGGGCGTGCCGGCTTGCGTTTTTGACCGCCTCTCGTAGCGCCGCATGCTCCGATGGTTGCGACTCGATCAGGGTGAGTCGATCTTGAGGTCGAAGTGCCGCGAGCGCGATGAGGGGTGACCCGGGGTAAGCCTGTCGATACGACGTACGTGAACGTGTTTCGCGAACGGTCTTGATGAAATCGTTTATTTCGGGACAGTTGGCGAACGTCGCACCGTCTTGCGCGGCGTGTATGAGTAACCGCTCAATGCCTTCTGCAGCCTCGTTGGCCTGCTTCGATTCGTTAGACGATAAATCATAGAGACCACGACCGGCATGGGTGTCGAGCAGCAGCAGTCCCTTGTCTTTCTTGGTGAGCGACCGGAGCAGTGCAAGTAGCGTGACGTGCTTCAGCACATCCGCGAAGTTTCCTGCATGGAACGCGTGTCGGTATTTCACCGGTCCGCGTCAGTCTGCAGCATCCGCTGCCGCTTTCTTGCTCTTGGCCTTAGCTTTTTTCTTGGGTGCCGTCTTGGCCTTCGGTGCGGCTTTGGCGCGAGAAGGTTTCTTGGCGGATTCGGTGTCTGCGACGGCGCCCTCTGCTGTATCAGCCGCCCCTGTTTTCGCAGTCTTCTTCGAGGCGGTTTTCTTTCCGGCAGATTTCGCCGCCTTATTGCCGAAGCGACCACGACCAGGGCGTTGCGGCGCCGCGGCGAGTAGCGCGCGACACTCGTCAAGCGTCAAGGTTTTCGGGTCGCGATCTTTTGGGATGCGCGCATTGCGCTGCTTGTCGGTGATGTACGGACCATAGCGCCCGTTCAGCACTTGAATATCGTCGATGCCGAAGTCCTGGATGATTCGGTTAGCGTCGGCGAGTTTCTTCGCTGCCACTACTTCGATCGCTCGCTCGAGGGTGATCGTGTACGGATCATCTTCAGCTTTCAGCGAAGCGTATTTACTGCCGAACTTGATGTACGGCCCGAAGCGTCCGATGTTGGCTTCGAGCGGTTCGCCCTCGGGACTCTCGCCGAGTTTCCGTGGCAACTGAAAAAGCTGTAGCGCTTCGGGCAGCGTGATCTTGTCCATGCTCTGACCGGGGCGCAGCCCCGCGAAGCGTGGCTTGTCGGCGTCATCGCGTGTGCCGATTTGTACGAACGGGCCGAAACGACCCATGCGAACCGAAATGGGTTTACCACTCGCCGAGTCAGTGCCGAGTTCGCGGGCCTGGGCCGCTTCGTCGCGCGAGACGGTTTTTTCGACGTGCTCTACGCGATCGATGAATGGCTGCCAAAACTTCTGCAGCGGATCGGTCCACGATTCTTCGCCCCGCGAAATGGCATCGAGCTCGTCTTCCATGGCCGCCGTGAAGCCGTAATCGACGTACTCGCCAAAGTTTGAGCTCAGAAAATTGTTGACGATCTTACCGATGTCCGTCGGGATGAAGCGACGGCCATCCATGTCAACGTACTCGCGGTCTTTGAGCGTCGAGATGATGGACGCGTAAGTCGACGGGCGGCCTATGCCATGCTCTTCGAGCGCTTTCACGAGCGAGGCTTCAGAGTAGCGCGGCGGTGGCTCAGTGAAATGCTGTGTACCGCGAAGGTTGATGAGTTTGATCTCATCCCCTTCGTTCATGACCGGGAGAATGCGATCGCCTTCGTCATCCGAAGAGTCATCTTGCCCTTCGATATAGACCGCGATGAAGCCGGGTTTCAGCAGGGTCGAACCGTTGGCGCGCAGCAAGTGACGCTGCGAGCCGTCGGGTCCGGCGAGCAAGTCGATGGCCACGGTGTCGAACACCGCGTGAGTCATTTGGCAAGCGACCGCGCGTTTCCAGATGAGCGAATAAAGCTTGTGTTGATCCGCGTCAATCTTGCCCTCAATGGTCTGCGGTAAGACGGACGCCGACGTTGGACGAATGGCCTCGTGTGCCTCTTGGGCATTACGAGATTTGTTTTTGTAGAAGCGCGGTGATTCCGGCAGCGACTCCGCTCCGTAGACGCGTCCGATGACCTCGCGGATCTCGGTGATGGCCTCGTTGGCGAGGTTGACGGCGTCGGTACGCATGTAGGTGATGAGACCCACGGCGCCTTCACCGTAATCGACACCTTCATAAAGTTGCTGTGCGAGACGCATGGTGCGCTGCGCCGAGAAACCGAGCTTGCGCGCAGCCTCCTGTTGCAACGTCGAGGTGGTGAACGGCGGCGCAGGGTTGCGATTACGCTGCTTGCGATCGACCGAGAGCACGCGCAACTTTCCGGAAGGTGACAGTGGCGCTTCGCCGGCAGGCGCTCCTGCGCCGCTCGCTTTGCACAGCGCGCGTTCGACGGTTTGCGCCTGATCCGCGTTGGTGAAGCTGAACTGCTCAACCTTGCGGCCCTCGAATTCGACGAGCTTCAAGGGGAAAGACTGGGTCTCGCGTTCGCCTTGTGCATCGAGCGACCAATATTCGCGCGGAATGAAGGCCTGAATCTCTGCCTCGCGCTCGCAGATCATGCGTAGCGCAGGGCTTTGCACGCGACCGGCCGATAGACCTCGACGGACTTTCTTCCAGAGTAGCGGTGACAGGTTGAAACCGACGAGGTAGTCGAGCGCGCGACGCGCCTGCTGAGCATTGACGAGATCGAGCGACAGATCGCGCGGTGCCTCGATGGCTTGGCGCACTGCATTGCGCGTGATTTCAAAGAATTCGACGCGATGCACTTCCTTGCCATCGAGATCGCCGCGATCTTGCAGCAGCTCGCGCAGATGCCAGGAAATGGCTTCGCCTTCGCGATCGGGGTCGGTCGCGAGGTAGAGCGCCTTGGCCTTGCGTAGCGCGCGCGAGATGGCGTCGACGTGACGTTCGTTACGCTCGATGATGTCGTACTTCATCGCAAAGCGACGCGACGGATCGACAGCACCTTCTTTTGGCACGAGATCGCGCACGTGGCCGTACGAGGCAAGTACCTCGAATTTAGGGCCGAGGTACTTCTTGATGGTCTTGGCCTTCGCCGGTGATTCGACGATGACGAGGTTTTCAGCCATGGGGCCGTCTCCGGCGCTGGGTCAGTGGGGCCGTTCGACCGGCAGATCGAACACGAGATTTTCCATACGCGAGCAGGCGAGTTCTTCGCCGGGCTGGCTGGAGAGCACCATCAGGGCAACCCACTTCAGCTGGTCGACATCGAGTTCGGAAGAATCGAGCGCAAGCAGGCGCTCGATGACGATTTCGCGTTGCTGGGGCGAGAGGATGCCGGTGCGCTCGAGTTCGAGCAGGTAACCGCGGCAGTCTGCAGGCAGATGATTGAGTTCCGAGTCCGTGAATACGCGCATGGCGCGCTGGCCGGATTCGGCTAACGACGGGCGGTGGCGTTCATAGGCGAGATCAGCGAGCCAATCGAGCGCACGCTCGACGTTGTCGCCCGGGAAACCGGCGCGCTCGAGGTCTTCGGCCAGGGCGTCTCGCTCGGGCACCTCGGGGGCGTCGGCCAGCATGTACCGGTCGAACACATATATGAGGATGTCGAGGACGCTGCCGTTGTCGGTCGTTTGGGTCATTAGTTGTGGGTCAGCTGGAGCACTCTGTAAAACCGGCCTGACGAATCTGATGCGACACGCCCCTCGAGCTCGAGGGAGAGGAGCAGGGACGCTACAGATGTGCTGGAGAGGCCGGTGCTCGCGATGAGCGCATCGAGGCTCGTAGGCTCGAAGCCGATGGCATCTAACAGGATTTCGGAAGGGTTGTCCAACCGCGAACCCCCATCTAACCCAGATGGGGTGAGCTGTTGTGATGGTATAACTAATTGATTTAAATGATTAAATTTTAACTCTCTAAAAACATCTTCGGCGTTTTCCACTAAGGTGGCACCCTCCCTAAGAAGTTCGTGGCATCCCCGCGACAGGGGGCTGTGGATGGATCCCGGGACCGCGAAGACTTCTCTTCCCTGGTCGCCCGCGTATCGGGCGGTCGAGAGGGATCCGCTTTTGAAGGCGGCCTCGATCACGAGAACCCCCATCGATAGGCCGCTGATAAGGCGATTTCGTTGCACGAAATGGTGCGGAAGGGGCGCAGACCCAGGAGGAAATTCGCTCACCAGGGCACCTCGTTCGAGGATGCGTTCAGCCAGCTCCGTGTGGGTGTCCGGATAGATACGGTCGAGCCCGGTTCCGCAGACGGCGATGGTGATGCCCTCGGCGGTCAAGGCGCCTGAGTGGCTCGCCGCATCGATACCGATGGCGAGACCGCTCGTGATGGTGAGCCCGCATTGAGCGAAATGAAAGGCGAGATCACGGGCGGTAAGGGCCCCGTTGGCGGTGGGATGTCGGCTGCCGACCATCGCTAGCTGCGGCGATTTAAGGGCTTCGCGGTGACCGCGGATGAAGATCACGGCCGGTGCACCGCGTACGTCGAGTAGCTGCGGCGGGTAGTCGGGTTCGTGGGCCGCGATGACCTCAATGTGATGGCGGACCAGCCCCTCAAGCGTCGCACGATGCCGAGACGGGTGGTGGCCTTGAAGGGCCAGCGCTGCGGGCTTGGACAACCCGAGCGACATCAGACGATCTTCGGGTAGGCCGATCAAATGGAGGGGCGAAGACACGCGCTCGAGGAGACGGCACCACGAACTGGCATCGAGTCGCGGAAGGCAAGCAAAGCGATAGTGTTCGGGTGTGGCCATGGGCGCCAAAGGGTACGGAGCGCATTGGTTTCGGCGAGTCGGAAAAGGCGCGAACCCTCACTGATATAATGATGTCCAACGAACTACCTTTCTGGCAGGGGTCCCCTCCCATGGCATTGCTCAACATCCTCGAATTTCCAGATCCACGACTTCGGACCCGTGCCGAGCCGGTTACGACCTTCGATGCTGCGCTCTCGCAGTTGATCGACGATATGTTCGAAACGATGTACGCCGCACCGGGGATCGGTCTCGCCGCATCGCAAATCGACGTCCATCGTCAGCTCATCGTGATGGACTGCAGCAATGACCGCAGCGATCCTCTCGTCTTTATCAATCCCGAGATTCTCTCGCGCGAAAACGTGGGCGTGATGGAGGAGGGTTGTCTATCCGTCCCCGGAATCTTTGACGAAGTCGAACGCGCCCAACGCGTACGTGTTCGAGCGAAAGATCGCGACGGCAAGGTTTTCGAATGCGAGCTCGACGGCATTCGTGCCGTATGTCTTCAGCACGAGATGGATCATCTGGATGGCAAGCTTTTCGTCGATTACCTCTCTAATCTGAAGCGCGACCGCATTCGTAAAAAGCTCGATAAAGAACGCCGCGATCGTCCCGCCAAACAGGATTCCGAAAAGGTCCCTGTGGGCGCAGCGCTCGGCCGCTGAAGTCACGCGCGTTATCCCGATGCGAATCGTTTTCGCCGGTACGCCGGACTTTTCGGTGCCTCCGCTCGCCGCGCTCTTGCAGTCGAGTCACGAGGTCGTCGGTGTGCTGACGCAGCCGGATCGCCCGTCCGGGCGCGGTCGAAATCTTTCGGCGAGTGCCGTCAAAGAATTTGCGCTAAAAAACTCACTGCCCCTCGAACAGCCTCAGACTTTACGCACGACGGAAGGTCGGGCGGCTCTCGAGGCTTGGCGACCTGATGTGTTGGTAGTCGTCGCCTACGGACTCATCTTGCCGCCCGAGGCGCTCGCCATTCCGAAACATGGATGTCTCAATATTCACGCCTCGTTGTTGCCGCGATGGCGTGGTGCTGCTCCCGTGCAGCGGGCCATTCTCGCGGGCGATTCCGAAACGGGCGTCACGATAATGCAAATGGATGCAGGGCTCGATACGGGACCGATTTTGTTACAGCGAGCACTACCCATCGCCGATACCGACGATTCCGTCTCTGTGCTCGATAAGCTCGCGGCTCTTGGTGCGCCTGCGCTTCTCGAAGTGCTATCGGGCATCGAGTCGGGGTCTGTCTCGGCGAGGGTGCAGCCTTCCGAAGGCGTTACCTACGCCAAAAAAATAGAAAAGTCGGAAGCACGTATCGATTGGCGGCGCTCCGCGTCCGAGATCGATCGCCAAATTCGGGCCTTCAGGCCTTGGCCGATCGCCGAGACGACTCATCGTGGTGAGCAGGTTCGAGTGCATAGGGCGCAAGTCCTGTCTGGTTCTACCGCGACAGCGCGTCGTCCGGGATCAATTCTCGGGCTTAAAGACGATTTGCTGCTCGTGGCCTGCGGTGAAGCCGTGCTCGGTATCGCAGAGCTTCAACGTGCTGGGCGTCGAAACATGACGGCGCGCGAATTTTTTAATGGCTTACGCTCCACCGAGGAATTCTTTGAATGAACGCCGATGCAGAGCTTATGGACTCGCAGCCCGGAAAAGGCGGCTCTCGACTTGCGCCAGGCGCTGCGACTCTTGCTGCTGCGGTAGAAGCCGTGAGTGCCGTGGCTCATTCAGGACGCTCTGCGGATTTCGCGCTACAGCCAGCGGATGAGCGTGGGGATCGGGCCGCGGTGCGCGCCATCGCGCTTGGGACGCTTCGCTGGTACCTCAGACTTGCGCCAGCGCTGCTATCGATCGTAGATCGTCCCGCCGAAGATATTCCGCCTCTGCTTCGCTCGCTGCTCGTGACGGCCGCTCATCAGATCGAGTACTCCCGCTCGGCTCCGGAGGTGAGCGTGCACCTTGCCGTGGATGCTGCTAGAGCACTCGGGCTCGGTCGCGCGACGGGTTTCGTGAATGCAGTGTTGCGTCGCTTTGTTCGTGAGTGCGGTGAACTGCTCGAGCGTGCAGATCAAGATCTCGCGACGCGGGTTGCGCATCCCAGGTGGTTCGTCGATCGACTCGAGTCAGTGTATCGCGACCGAGCGACGTCGATGCTCGCGGCAAACAACGAGCATCCACCTATGATCCTGCGCGTGGCGCCATCGACGACCGTCGAAGGGTATATCGCAGAGCTTGCGGCGATAGGTCGTGAAGCGTTTGCGCTCGATACTCCACCCGGAGCGGTGGTGCTTACTCAATCTATTTCAGTTGCCGCTCTGCCTGGTTTCGCGGAAGGCCGTGTCTCGGTGCAGGATGCAGGCGCGCAGTTCGCTGCCTTGCTGCTCGATGTTCATCCCGGCCATCGTGTGCTCGATGCCTGTGCGGCACCGGGTGGCAAAAGCGCGCATATCTTGCAGCGACAACCAAAGATCGAGTTGCTCGCTATCGATGATGATGCGTCGCGGCTCGCGCTCGTCTCATCTACTTTTGAGCGCATCGGTGTATCGCCATCTCGCGCTCGAACTCGGCTTGCGGATCTCGCTGATCCGAAGGCGCTCGCGAATGAGCCCGCCTTCGATCGCATCCTCGTCGACGCCCCGTGTTCGGCAACAGGCGTGATACGACGTCATCCAGACATCAAGCTACTTCGTCGCCCTGAAGACGGGGCCCGATTCGCCGGGCTACAAAAACGCATTCTCGCCAACTGCTTCTCGAAGCTCGCCCCGGGTGGGAAGCTCGTCTACGCGACGTGTTCCGTTTTGCCTGAAGAGAATGAATCGGTAGTGCAGGCATTTTTGGCTGCGACTCCGGAGGCTTCGGTACAGCCGTGGCCGGATGCCATCGCTTTGCCCCCGGGAGCCTTGCGTCGCGAGGTCGGGGTGCAGCTGATCCCGGCGCCGGGTCAGGCGTCCACCGACGGCTTCTATTATGCTTGCCTCGTTCGGGGTGGAGGCGCATGACCGCAAAAGACGGTAAAACCCGGCGACTGTGGGTCAGGATCATGACCGTCGCGTGTCTTTGGATCGCGGGCGCCATGCCTTGGCAATGGCCCGAGCTGCGAGCGGATCCGCTCGAGGGAACCCTCGAAGTGCAGTCCGCTTTCGTCAACGTTGTAGGCGGTGTCTATCAGCTGCACGTTCGTACGCGATATCCCTCCAGTGACGAGACTGCGACGGCCTTACGCGATGGCGTCTCCTTGTCGTACGACATCGATGTCGAGGTATCACGCGAGCGACGTTTCTGGGCCAATGAAAACATCGTTTCGCTGCAGTTGAAGCGTGAGCTCAGTTATCACTCGGTCAGTGAGCGCTACGTGGTCCGCGATCCGCTGCTCGATGTCGAGCAGAAATCCTATGCGACGCTCGAAGAAGCCCTTGCGGCTTTGGGAAGTATCGAAAGTTGGCCGATCTTGGTGTCTTCGCAAGTGACGGCGCCCGGGGCTTATCTCGTCAGCGTCCGTGCGAGTGTACGACGTGGGCGGCTCACCGATGCGCTGCGCGCGCTCATGTTCTGGTCGGATGACTGGCAACGAGAGAGCGAGTGGTATTCATGGTCGCTGCCGCGCTGAGCAGTCGTCGTACTCGGATCCTGATCGCGATTTGGATCGCGGTCGTCGTCGGCGCGTTATTCGCGCTCTTCATGTCTGCGCAAAATTCCGAGCAGTTTGGGCGACTTCAGCCTTGGATCTTGCTGGCGAGTGCAGCGGCTGTCGTCGTGATCATCGGACTACTTGCGCGAAAGATTTATCAGCTCGTCTCGGCGTATCGTAGCGGCGTCCCAGGTTCCCGACTTACGTCGCGAACCGTTCTGGTCTTCAGCGCCTTGGTAGCGCTGCCCCTGCTCACCGTCTATATCTTTTCTCTCGAGTTCTTGAATCGCGGTATCGACAGTTGGTTTCGCGTTGAGATCAAACAAGGGCTCAATGACGCCGTAGTTCTGTCCCGTTCGGCTCTCGATCTGCGCATGCGCGAGTATGGTGGAAGAACAGAGCGGTTCGCTTCGTCGCTGGCCAACCAAAGCGCAGGCGGAGCATTGTTTGCGCTCGATGAAGAGCTCCGCGTCTCCGGGGCGAGCGAAATCGTGCTTTATGGTGAATACGAAAGGATCATTGGCGCGGCGAGTCAGCAAGTTTCTGATTCGCTACCTGATCGGCCTGCTGCTGATCTCGTCCGTACCGTTTCAAGCGGATCGACCCATCTTAGTCTCGAGCCCGTAGGCGACTCGCGATATCTCATCCGTACTGCGGCATCCATTCCAGGTGCACCATTCGCAAGAGGTGATGCGCGATTCGTCGTGGTGGTTTACGAACTTCCTAGACAGTTCGCCGAATTGACGGATGCCGTCCAGCGCTCCTATTCGCAGTACGGCGATCTCGCCGAGCTACGTGAGCCTTTGAAATACAGCTTCAGACTCACTCTGACGATGGTGTTGTTGGTCACCCTGCTCGGCGCCATCTACGGCGCCATTTATTCGGCGGAGGTTTTGTTCAAGCCGGTTCAGGACTTGATGGCGGGAACGCGTGCTGTCGCGAAGGGTGATTTCGGCATGCGAGTACCGCTCACTTCGCACGATGAGATGGGCTTTCTCGTTCAGTCTTTCAACGACATGACTAAGCGGCTGCGGCGTGCGCGAGAAGAGACGGAAAGCAGTCGAGCCGCGGTCGATCGTGAGCGCGAGCGACTCGCCATCATTCTCGCCCGTCTCTCGGCGGGCGTTCTGACGGTCGATCGGAATCTCGTCGTTCAGCGCGCCAACGATTCGGCAGGAAGTATCCTCGGGGTCGATCTCGGCTCGACGGTGGGCCGCGCACTCGGTTCGACGGTCGATGCCGAAGCGGGTCTCTTGCCGGCTTTCGTCGCCGAGCTACGCGCAAGATTTGCCTCAGGGCGTGAGGAGTGGCGTGAGCAAATCGAATTGCAGTCCGCCTCGGGCAAGTCGGGTGCTCGGGTTCTCGTCTGCGCGTGTGTTCCGCTACCCAAAGAGGAGGGGGAGGCGGAGCAGTTCGTGATTGTCTTTGATGACGTCACGCACTTATTGCAGGCGCAGCGCGATGCGGCGTGGGGCGAAGTCGCACGCCGATTGGCGCACGAGATCAAAAATCCGCTGACGCCGATTCAACTTTCTGCAGAGCGGTTACGTCGGAAGTTGTTGCCTTCACTCTCAGGATCCGACGCTGACATGGTCGAGCGTTCGACGCACACCATCGTTCAGCAGGTGGAGTCTATGAAGCAGATGGTGAACGACTTCAGTGAGTACGCCCGGGCTCCGGCGATGCAGGTCGCTGCATTCGATCTCAATCGCCTTGTCACCGAAGTGGCTGATCTTTATCGAGCACAAGAGGCAACCATCGACCTCGTCACCCGTTTGGGAGAAGCGCTGGAGTCCGTCGAGGCGGACCGATCGCGCGTCAGGCAGGTGCTCAACAACTTGCTGACCAATGCTTTCGAGGCTCTCGAGGGAATTCGACCCGCCACCATTGAGATCCAGACGGGGATGATCGAGCGCGACGGCCGTCGTTTTATCGAGTTGGCCGTATCTGACACTGGCCCCGGCTTCCAACCGGACATGATCGGCAGGGTGTTCGACCCCTACGTTACGAGTAAACCTAGGGGTACCGGTCTCGGTCTCGCCATCGTCAAAAAGATCGTCGAAGACCATCGTGGCCGTATCGAAGTGGAAAATCGGCTTTCGGGCGGTGCTATGGTCCGTGTTATGTTCCCGGTGCCGGAGCAAGAGAGGGCAGTAGCCCCTGGCGCCGAGCAGGGGGAGCGGAGGAGGGAGCGAGCATGAGTGCAGCACGCATTCTTGTGGTGGACGACGAAGCGGATATCCGTAGTCTCGTCAAAGAAATCTTGAGTGATGAAGGCTACGAGGTCGAGGTTGCAGCGAACGGTGCCGAAGCCCGAGCGTTGCGTCAACGTCAGCAGCCCGATCTCGTGCTGCTCGACATATGGATGCCCGACGTCGACGGAATCACCCTGCTGCGGGAATGGTCAGCGACGACCGCGAACGGATGCGCTGTCGTGATGATGTCCGGGCATGGCACCGTGGATACCGCCGTCGAGGCGACCCGACTTGGTGCCATGGATTTCGTCGAAAAGCCGCTGTCGCTTGCCAAGTTACTTCGGACGGTAGAGAAGGCGCTGGAGGGAGCGAGAGCTCGGAAGACCTCCGGAAAGGGAAAAGCGGGGACGATCGCCGCGCCGGTCGGAAAGAGTCGCCAGGTCCAGCAGCTGCGTAGCGAGTTGCTGCGGCATGCAAATGGCGATGCGTCGCTGATGCTGCTGGGTGAATTCGGTTCGGGTCGCGAGGCCTTCGCCCGTTTCGTACACGATAATAGTCCGCGCTCGGTCAGGCCTTTCGTATCGATCATTTCGAGTGCGCTA
>JBIIHO010000029.1:0-11379 GCA_044235605.1 Steroidobacteraceae bacterium
GGCACCGCGCTGATCGCGGCGCTGCCGGTTTTCGAGTTAGGTTGTCGCCAGAGTCAGTACGCGAGGCGTCGCCGGCGCTCGATAGCGCGCCATACGAGCAATCAACGTATCGGCGTCGTTGTCAATCAGAAGCATGTCGCGTACACCCTGCCTCAAAAATCCTTCCCGATCGACATGATCTAAAAATTGCGATAGGCGAGCGTAGAAGCCATCGACATCGAGCAGTGCGCAGGGCTTGCCATGTAGACCGAGATGACCCCAAGTCCACACCTCAAAAAGCTCTTCTAGCGTACCGACGCCTCCTGGGAGTGCAATGAACCCGTCGGACAGTTCTGCCATCAGCGCTTTGCGATCGTGCATGGAGTCGACGATACGAAGATCGTCTATTTTTCGATGGGCCACTTCGCGGTCCACCAGATTTTGGGGAATCACCCCGATAACCTCTCCGCCTGCATTACGAACGGCATCCGCGATGATGCCCATCAGTCCGATTCCAGCTCCTCCGTACACGAGACCGATTCCCGCGCGCACGAGCGCCTGACCCAACGCCTCGGACGCCTCACGATAAGAAGGGCTGTTCCCGGCGTTTGCACCGCAAAATACGCATAGTCTTTTCAAGTGATCGTTCCTCAATCAAAAATTTGGATTAGCGACGCGGCCCATCGACGCTCGGACTTGGGTAAGGGCAGTCTGATGGCTCCGGGTACGATATCGGCGACCCGCCATGTGGATTTCTGCAAGGGATCGATTACAGACGCAGCGAGCACAACCCTAAACGACGAATCCCGCATGGCGTATTGGAGCTTGGTACGCCACGGATAAGAAAACTGCACTCGAAAAGCGCGCTGCCAACCGCCGTTCGAACGGAAAAGGTCTAAGACACGCTGTTGAACTCTGACGGGATCGACCTGAGGCTCCTGTCGTATCGCGGAACTACCTTGGCGCTGATACCAGGGCCAGAACAAGCCTTGATCTCTCACCATATGCCAGGCCTGCAACAGGTAGCCACCGAACCAGTTCGGCTCAATGTCAGGCGTTCCCTTCGCGATGAAGTCTTTGGCGATTTGGCCCTCGAGATCAGCGATGCCTACGATAGCTAGCGTGTTCACGAGCGAGCGATGGCGTAATGCAAGCTCGAGGCCGACAAGTCCGCCGAATCCGAGACCTACGATATCCATGCGACCAAGTTTCAAAGATTTTAGCGCTTGGCGGATGATTCCCGTGTAGTCGCTAATCGATGATTTAGACCGCTTCAATACATCATCGGACTCGCCGTGGCCTGCGAGCTCGATGGCTATCACCGGCCGACGGCCAATAAATCCACGCGCGACTTCTTGTACAGAGTTTATTGAGCCGAGCGCATCATGAAGCACGACGACTGGGCGACCTTTGCCATCTAGATTTTTGAGTAATCGAAGTTGTCGATTTTTTAAATAGACATAGTCTTGAATCAGATCGCCGTGGATCGCTGCAGGAGGATGATCCCTCGGCGCCTTCGGCGGTCTGTGTGCAGAGATGTAGAGGCGACAGAGATCGTGGGTCTCGTCGAAAGATCCCCCACGCTGAACGGTGACTCGGCGGCTCGCGCCCTTGATGCGCGATAGGTGTGTAGCGAGTACATCCGAAGCATAGGCTGTCACCAGCATCGGCACGGACATTTTCTCGAGTGCACGATCTGATTTCATTAAAAACGCAGCACGATAGCCGACGCGGTAATGATCTCCGGAGCGCATGAGATCTAGAAGAGCAGAGTGCAATACCTCGGGCGGCGGAACATCGTTATAGAGGCGGTTCGCAAGTCCCTTGGCGTACCACGGAAAGAAAATTGCCTGCTCGCGCATCCGCGCCCATAGCCACGTCAGATGCGAGCCGTCCCAAGATGACTTAAATGGTGGCAGGTAATGACGAACGATCTCTTTCTTTTCCTTCTCCGACATCATCACGTAACCGTTACCGACTGCGCACACGATACGTTTCGGGTGAGCTGCCGCGAGTGCCGCGGAAATCATTGCGCCCGTATGAAAACCGTAAACGGCCGCACGCTCGATCCCTAAAGAATCCATGAACTCTATGGCGGCATCGGCAAAGTCGCTCATCGAAGCTGTTTTGACACCCAGCGGATCGGAAAGACCGAAGCCAGGAGAATCGGGTGCGATGCAGGTGAAGTGAGACTTCCACCTTTCCATCGTGGCCAGCATGTCGCGCGATGAGAGCGGCGATTGGTGAAAAAGGATGACGAGCGGGCCAGAGCCGACGCGACGATAGTGCACCTGTCTTGCGCCCCATCGCCCTGTGGCAATAGTCGCAAAATGACGAGTGATGACCGAGCCGGACATGAGAGACTCCGCGAGCTGATTCGCTGATGAAACTTAACACCCCGCCATGAACCAATCGACCGATCCTGAGATAGGGGCCACCGACAGGACGTCGGGGGCAGGACGGATAGGAATGCGAGCGGCGCTTGAGCACCCCGATTTTCGTCGATTCGCCCTCGGACGATTTATCGCAACCTTGGTCTGGCAGATGCTCGGGGTGGCCGTCGGGTGGCAGGTTTACTCCACGACGCGCGATCCGCTCGATCTGGGTCTGGTTGGGCTGGCCCAATTTCTACCGTTCTTCGTTCTCGTGTTGCCGGCGGGGCAATTGGCTGATCGGACTGATCGCCGCATCGTCATGCTCATTGCCTATGTCATCGATGCCGCATGCATCGCCGTGCTAATAGCCTTTTCCTTGAGTGGCAGCGGTGACGTACTCTGGGTATTCGTCGCGATGGCGTTGCTGGGCGCTGCGCGTGCCTTATGGATGCCCGCGGGGCAGGCCATGGTCGTCAACCTCGTTCCGTCGAACGTTTTTCCATCGGCAATTGCTCTCAATTCCATGCTGTTCGAAGTAGCCGTGATCATCGGCCCCGCACTCGGTGGAATCATCTACGCATTGGGAGAGGCTCGCGAGGAGCCCGTCGGTGCATTACTCGTCTATGTAATCACTCTCGCATTGATCGCATTCGCTACTTTCCTGTTCGCGAGAATTACACCGCGGCCCGCGACCTATACGTCGGCACCGGCATCATGGCGTGAGCTGACAGAAGGCTTTCGATTCGTTTTTCAGCGCAGAACGGTACTCGGCGCCATCTCCCTCGATTTGTTCGCCGTCCTGTTCGGTGGTGCGACAGCCTTATTGCCGATGTTTGCGGCCGACATTCTCAAGGTAGGCCCGGAAGGACTGGGAATCTTGCGAACTGCTCCAGGAGTGGGCGCCGCTCTCGTCGCAATTTGGTTGGCTCGGCGCCCCATTTCAAGACATGTCGGACTTTGGATGTTCGGCGGCGTTGCCATTTTTGGAATCGCGACGGTGGTCTTCGGGTTGTCGACTTCTTTCTGGCTGTCGGTGGCCGCATTGGTCTGTCTCGGTGCGGGAGACATGGTGTCGGTTTTCGTCAGACACCTACTGGTTCAGCTCGAGACGCCGGATGAGATCAGAGGACGAGTGAGCGCCGTCAGCGCGATGTTCATCGGGGCTTCGAATGAGCTCGGAGAATTCGAATCGGGCCTTACAGCCAGTTGGTGGGGTCCGGTGCGTGCGGTGGCGTACGGCGGCGTGGCCTGCCTCGTCGTCCTGGCGGCCTATCTCAAGTTGTTCCCGGAACTTAGGCGCCTCGACCGCTTCCCCCAGCCGCCTTGACCGGGTACACCTTGTAAAGTTTCGCAAAGTCCCTGCTCCCGGGAACCGGGCCGAGGGGCTACCGGTCAATCGAACGTGGGGTGCGTGGCATACTCGTCCCCGATCCTTGGGAGCCGCCTAAGATGCATTCCGAAGCTGTCCGTGTCTCGCTTCTGACCGTCGCTGTGGCCGTCGGGCTGGGCGGCTGCATGAATGCCCGAATCGAGGAGTCGCGCGAGCTGCCGACCCAGATCGCCTCGGGAGAGTCGGTCGTTATCCTCGCCAAGCCTCAGATCGAAGGCACCTCGGCCGAGGATGACTTCATGGATTGCGTCGGCCGCGGCCTCGCCAGCGGCCCGAACCCGATTCCGGTACACGACAATAATCGCTTCGTCGACGAACTCTTCCCCTGGTTCGAGCCTGCGACGGCTCCCTCGCGTCCCGAAGCGGTCACGCAATTGTTAGCGAGACCGGGCGTGAGCGAACGAGTCGCCGCTTCCGGAGTGCGTTATCTCGTCTGGCTCGACGGCGGCACCCGAAAAATAGATGGCGGCGGCAGTATCGCTTGCGGCGCTGCGCCAGGCGCTGCAGGGTGCATCGGCTTCGGCTGGTGGGAAAATGAGTCGAATTTCGAAGCGACTATTTGGGACCTCAAGCAAGCCAAGTCTGCGGGCAGTGTTGGTACGAACGTCTCGGGTACCTCCGCCATCGTCGGTGCTGTCGTTCCGCTGCCTTTCATTGCGCGAGTGGAGAACACCGCTTGCAATCGACTGGCCGATCAGTTGCAGATTTTTTTCAAAGGCGGCGGTTGAGTCAATCGGGGTCCGTCATGAACATCAAAGATATTGCACTGATTTCATTGATATCGTCGCTCGCTCTCACAGGCTGTGGAACTATGCCGTCCACCGAAGGTGAATCCACGAGCACATCCGGCGGCTCGTCGGGGGCCGTCATCATGGGTGGTGGCACGACTTCTGATCGGAGCGGCTCCGACAGCAGCGACAGCGACGCCTCGACCTCGGGTGAGGCCACCACCTCCGAAGAGCGAAGCGGCACTCTCAGTAAAACTCTGGATGACTCCTTGGGCGAATTCGACAAGACGCTCGAGGAAGAACAGCAGCGTACGGCCGCCGAGCGTGATGCCCGGGCTTCAAATCGAACAGCCACCGCATCCACGCAAGAATCCGAAGGCGGAATCGGCAGACGCGAAGGCGATTTGCGCTCAGAACGCGCGGGACAATCGGGTTCCGGGGGCGCTCAGGAGACCGGGGACAATCGCGAGGATCGAGGCGTCATCGCCGGAGGTTCTAGCGGCGCTCCTGATCGAAGCATTCCGTCCGGAGAGGACGACGACATCGTTGCGCGGCGGTTACGTCGGGCCGCCGAGCAGGAAACAGATCCGGAGCTCAAGGAAAAGCTCTGGAAGGAATACATGGAGTACAAGCGCAATGTTCAGGGCAGAGGTTGACGTTTTGCCTTTGAGTCGCGCCTTGAAAGCTTCGGCTCTCGCGTTTATTGCGCTGACCGCGCTGAGTGCTTGCGTCGTAAAAGAAACGCGGCCCTTGCCTAAGCTCGAAGCGGTACAGGCCAAACAACAAATTTCCGAGGCCGAGCTACTGGATGTCGCCGTTCAGACCTTCGATGCGAATATTCCTGACGCCATCAAAGATAACGAGGAGGCCTTGGACAAGCGACGGATCTACCCTGACGTTAGGAAGGCCGAATCGCGACTGCTCGCTAACCGACTGAAGAGCACTCTCGAAACTACTGGGCAGTGGGGTGCGGTGCGTGTGGTCCCCGACGGTGTCCGTTTCGTCGACATCCTGATCACGGGAAAGATTCTGGAATCGACGGGTGGGCGTCTGGAAATCGAAATCCGAGCCGTCGATGCGGCGGGCCGTACGTGGATCGACGACAAGATTTACTCAGGTGAAGCCGATCTCGGATCGTACAAAACCGATGCGGCGATGCGTGCGCGGGACCCATTCAAGAACGTCTATGTGCAGATCGCCGACGATCTTCTGAATGCTCGTGAGCGATTGTCAGTTGCAGATCGGCAGGAAGTGCGCAGAGTAGCCGCGCTGCGATTCGCAGAAGATCTCGATCCGCGCTCATTCAGTGGTTATCTGACTAGAGACAAGAGCGGCTTGATCAAGATAAGTCGACTTCCTTCGAAAGACGACCCGGCACTTGCGCGTGTTGAGAAGATTCGTGAGCGGGATGCGGTAGTTATCGACACTTTAGATGGATATAACGAGCAATTCTCGGAGGGGCTGTTCGACTCTTATGCAGGCTATCGGCGAACGAGTCGTGAAGCGATCGAAAAAGAAGACAAGGCACGTGCGCAAGCGACAACCCGGACGGTCCTCGGAGCCGCTGCAGTGCTCGCCAGCATATTTGTCTCGGGTCAGTGTGGGGACTCCGATTACAACTGTCGGCGCATCGAGGATGCCGTTCGATATGGTGGTGGCGTCGGTGGTGTGGCTGCAGTGATGTCTGGCATCAAGAAATTCGAAGACGCCAAGACAGCAGCACAGGAAGTCAAAGAGTTGGCGCGAAGTTTTGAGAACGAAGCGGGATCACAAATCGTCGAAGTCGAAGGGCGTTCGCTGAAACTCGTCGGTACGGCCGAGGAACAATACCGCGAATGGCGTCGCCTTCTCGCGGCAATTTATGCTGAGGAAACAGGTGCTGCTCCCGTCGCGCCCGCAACTGTGCCTGCGGGCTCCTGAGGTGTCGTGGCGACACTTTCGAAAGGCCAAAGGCTTCTAGATCGCTTCGTACTGATCGAACCACTCGGGCGTGGGGGTCAGGGCGAGGTTTGGCGTGTGCTCGATGAGCTGCGTTCGGCCCAGATTGCGCTGAAAGTATTGGCGAGAGAGAAATTCTCGGCCCTTCGAGCGCAGTATGAAATGGCGCGCCAAGGAGCCGGGAAGGGCATCCTGGAATACTTCGAGCCGCTCTCCGACGAGCGCTTTGCAGTGCTGCCGATGGAGCTTGCATCATCAGATGCGAGATCCTTGAGAGCAAAGTCATGGACCCAAGTTCTCGGCCCGCTTCGTGAAGTGGCTGAGGCGCTCGCAGGCTTGCACGAGCGCGGGATCGTACACCGTGATATCAAACCCTCGAATGTCATGATCGGCTTCGATGGTCGTGTGCGCTTGGCGGATTTCGGCGTCGCGGCAAGAGTGGGTGAGCCATCGGTCGAGAAAGTGGCGTCGTCATTCTCTGCGAGCCCGCAACAACTTGCGGGCTCTGCAGCATCGAAAGCCGATGATCTCTTCGGCTTCGGCGCGCTCGCCTATGAATTACTCGGGGGATATCCGCCGAATTTTCCGGATGCGGCGCGTGCGCGGGCCGGGCTGCCACCGACGCGGCTGGTCACATCCGTTGCGATGCCCGCAGGGCTCGTCGATCTCGTGATGGCGATGCTGTCTGCCGATGAGAACTTACGACCGAAAGACCTCAGAGAGATATCGCGCACGTTAGGCTCTTTCGAGTCGCGACGACTCACTCCGGTTGTTGCAGCAACAGTTATTCGGCCCGACGAAGTTGTCCCCGAACGCGCAGAAGCGACTACTCGTACGAGGCCGTCGATGGGGGCTTGGATCGGACTCGTCTTGCTCCTCGCAACCTTGGCAGCTGTTTTTCTCGTGTTACCACGCTTCGTTAATCCGCCAGCTAAATCCGAAAGAGTGGTAATACCTCAAGCGTCGAGTGCACCCCCGATGGCGAGCATGGAGATGCCAGATCCTGCTTTGGTTACTCGGTTTGAGGAGGAAGACTCTCGATTCCGGACTCTGCTCGAGGAACTCGAAGCTCAGGGCGCCGGTGTTTGGGGAGGCGCCAATTTCGCTGCAGCCAAGTCATTGGGTGCACTCGCTCTCGAGGCGGAAGCCAGCCGTGATTACACCTTGGCTCTCGATCGAATTAGCGTCGCTTTTCAGCGACTCACCCGAATTGCTGATGAGCGACCGCAGATCCTCGCGCGACAGCTACGCGACGGCGACGCGGCATTGGATGCAGGTCGGCTTGAGGTTGCACGACAGGCGTATCAGCTCGCTCAGCGTATCGATCCCACCAGCGAGGCAGCCGGAAAAGGGATCGCGCGCGTCGTTGCGCTGGGCCCAGTGTTACAGGCGCTGGTTGAGGCGGAAACTGCTTCTTTGACGCTTAATCATTTGCAGGCCCTGACGCGATACGAAGAAGTGCTGCGAGCGGATCCCGTTAATCGCGTCGCTCGCGAGGGTGTCGCGAGGGCAAGAGCCGGGATCGGATCCGATCAATACGCTCGGGAAATCGGCGCCGCTCTGGCTGCGCTCCGTGCCGGTCGTACACAAGACTCGCGCGCTGCGCTCGCTCGTGCCGCGAGTCTTCGACCTGGAGCTGCCGAACTGCCTCAGATCTTCGCGCAGATCGAGGCAGCGGGAGAGCGCAGAGATCTCGGCATCGTCCGCGAGGAAATCGTCGCGCTCGAGAATGCCGAACGTTGGAGTGAGGCTTTGCTTCGATACGATGCCTTGCTCGCTCGTGACACGACGCTGAAATTCGCCCGAGATGGACGTATTCGAGTTGCCCCTCGCGCTGAGCTTTCACGTCGGATAGAGGCGTTACTCGCAAATCCGGCTCGACTATCTGCACCCGAAGTTCGTCGGGAAGCCGAGCGACTGCTCTCGCAGTCATCCGGCTTTCAAGAAAATTCCTCTGTTTTAAAAAATCAGGCTGATCGATTGAGGGAAACGCTTCGGCTCTACGAGACAGCTGTTATCGCCGTACTCGAATCAGACGGTTTGACCATGGTGAGTGTGCAGCGGGTCGGAAATTTCGGTGCATTTACCCGGCGCGAACTATCTTTGAAGCCCGGACGATACGTCGCTATTGGTAGCCGCGCAGGCTATCGCGATGTACGCCAAGAGTTCACCGTGATGCCTAGCTCGACCACGGTCATCGTGTCGATACGATGCACGGAGACGATTTCGTGATCTGGCTTCACGAGCCTGCTGGCGATCGAGAGCTCGATTTGCCATGTCGTTTCGGTGGTCGCCAAGCCGATGATGTCGTGGTGCCGGGCGCCGAATCCGACGCCATAGTGCTCGATATCGTCGACGAACAGTTAGGGGTCACTCTGATTTGCGGGCGATCCTGGCTTAATGGCTCGCCCGTTCAACCTGGGGATTTCGTTGTTCTACATCGAGGAGATGTTCTCTCGCTGGGTGCAGCGCGCATCGTCATCCAAACCGAGTCGAGCATCGAAGTTCGTCACCTTCAAGGTAACGACACCATCGCACCTATCGAAAGCTTAGCCGAACGCGACACTGACGAATTTTCGAAAGACGGAAAAATCATAGCCGCGAGCCTGTCTTTAGATAAAGAAGATACGAGTTCAAGCAACGGCCATGGTACCGACACGCGATTAGTTTTCGGTCGTAGATCGCTCGCCATCGCCGGTGCTGTTTTGGCGCTCTTCGGTCTATTCGCGTTTCAACTATCAAGGCTGGAGCCGGTCAGAGTGACCGTCGTACCCGAAGAGGCGAAGGTGTCCGGTTCAGGGTTCGGCTGGCGATCGGCGGGGACGCTGTTGCTCTTGCCGGGTGAGCGAACGGTACGAGCTGAGCTTGCGGGCTATGAGCCCATCGAACGCAAAGTCACGGTCCGAGACGGTGCTCCGATTGCTATCGATCTCAGGCTCGTTGAGAAGCCGGGAATCTTGGAGATAGACACCGAGGAGGTTGCTGCGCGAGTCTTCGTCGACGGCGCCGAAGTCGGACTCGCGCCGGGCGAGGTCTCGGTGATGAGCGGGAGGCGCACGATCACGCTTCGCTCCGATCGCCACCTGGATCATGTCGCGCAACTTGATGTCGAGGGGCGGGGAGTTCGACAGCCACTCAGTGTTCAATTGCAGCCCTCTTGGGGTACTTTGGACGTCAGCGCGACACTATCTGGTGCGCAGCTCACCGTCGGTGAGTCGAAGTCCATTTCTTTGCCTGCACGCATCGATCTTCCAGCAGGTTTACATCGACTCACGATCTCAGCCGAGGGAGCGAAGTCGTGGCAGAGCGCCGTTTTACTCAAAGCGGGTCAAGTCGAGCGTATCGGACCGGTAGAGCTTGGAGCGCCAGATGCGAAGCTACGCGTCACCTCTCGGCCCGCGGGTGCCGACGTGACGGTGGGTGGGGTATTTCGAGGACGAACGCCGACCACAATCGACTTACCTGCGGGCGCTAATCACGATATCGGCGTATCGCTGCAAGGTTACGTAGCCGAGCAGCGTCGAGTGTTTGCGGAGTCGAATCGCGAGTTGGCACTGGCACTAAACCTAAAGGCCGTGCCGGTACGACTGACTGTACAAGGCGAGCCGGCCGAGTCCGAATTAGTGATCGAAGGAGAGGTCCGCGGCAAAACTCCGCTGACGATCGAGCTTCCTGCTCGCCGCCATACTCTCGAGCTCAGAAAGGCTGGTTTACAGAGTGAACGGATCGATGTTGATCTATCGGCAGCGGTGGAACGTACCGTTGAGTATCGACTGATTCCTGTTGGCCGCGCCAAAGATTGGAAGCCACCGTCGCCCGCCATGCGAGCCCAAACCGGAACCTTGCTCCGTCTCATCGAGGGAGGCTCATTCGTCATGGGTAGCGAGCGGCGCGAGCAGGGTAGACGAGCCAATGAATTCCCGCGTCGAGTCACGCTATCCCGAGCGTTTTATTTGGGCACTCGCGAGGTTACGAACGGTGAGTTTCGTCGCTTCAAGGCAACGCACTCGTCGGGCTTCGTAGGTAAGCGAACGCTCGACCTCGATAACCAACCCGTCAGTAACGTGAGTTGGACAGACGCAGTCCAGTACTGCAATTGGCTATCCGCCCAAGAGGGGCTGCCTGCTGCGTACGAGCAAAAAGGCGGCGCTTGGGTACTGGTACAGCCGGCAAACACCGGTTATCGCCTTCCGACCGAAGCCGAATGGGAATACGTCGCTCGACATTCCGGAGCTGGATCGCGAACCCAGCGTTATGAGTGGGGGGATTCATTGCCCCCGCCTGCGGGAATCGGCAATCTTCCCGGTCAGGAAGCGGTCGCTGAGATGTCGCGGGTGCTCGAGGGTTGGGTTGACGATTACGTCGTTGTCGCGCCACCCGGAAAGTTCCGTGCGAACGGCTTCGGAATTTTCGACATGACAGGCAATCTGTCGGAATGGGTGCATGATGCCTACGTGTCGTTCGAGGCTAACTCGGGCGGAACCAACCCAACCGGGCCGAGCGCCGCCACAGGCACTCGCAAAGTGATCAAGGGTAGTAATTGGCGCACCACGCTTTTTGCAGACCTGCGCGCGGCGTGGCGCGACGGTGCTGACGCCTCGTCTCAGGACGTCGGCTTCAGGGTTGCGCGCTACGCGGAGTAACAAACGCATGCAGTCGAATCGTCGAACTTGGCGAATGATCGTGATGACCGCTACTGCAGCCTTGCTGTGCTGGGGCGCTTCGCTTGCGATACTGCGCGCGGTCGCGCAAGACCGCGAGCCGCCGGATACCAATGAGGCCGAGGAGATCAGCAGACGGGCTACGCCTCCGAAAACCTCCGAAGAAGAAGCCCCGGAGTATCGTGACTCCGCCGACAATAACATCAGTTTGCCAATAGACATCTGACCATGAAAAAAAAATCCAGCAGTGAATTTCTTTTTACGATCGTCGCCTTGCTCATTTCGATCGTCGTCGTACACACGGTTTA
>JBIIHO010000057.1:0-8518 GCA_044235605.1 Steroidobacteraceae bacterium
CAGCGTTACGGTGCCGAGCTCATGCAGCATCTCGAGAAAGACGTCATGCTGCGTACGCTCGACCAACACTGGCGCGAGCATCTGGCTGCCATGGATTACCTGCGTCAGGGTATTCACCTGCGTAGCTACGCACAGAAAGACTATCGCTACGAATATCGACGCGAGGCCTACGAGCTCTTCAGCAGCATGCTCGATCGCGTCAAATTCGATACGGCCTCTTTGCTTGCTCGCATCGAAGTACGTAGCGAAGCCGATCTACAGCGCGAAGAAGAAGAACGTCAAAGAAAATTGCTGGCAGCCTTGCAGGCGCAGCACGCCGAGGCTCAATCGCCGCTCGGCGCCGCTCAGCCTGAGGAAGACGAGGCGCGAGCGGGCGAACGAGCGACCTCCGCACCGATGGTGCGCGGTGAGCGCAAGGTCGGTCGAAACGAGCCTTGCCCTTGCGGGTCGGGTCGAAAATACAAGCAGTGCCACGGCGCACTCGAATCCTGAGTACGGTCTCCGACAACCCGCGTATCGTCGTCGTAGCGGGCGCGCTGATCGACGGGCAAGAGCGAGTGCTCATCGCTGCGCGACCGCCCGGCAAGCACATGGCGGGTCGTTGGGAATTTCCGGGCGGAAAGATCGCCGCCGGCGAATCGCCCGAGACGGCGCTACGCAGAGAGCTACGCGAGGAGCTCGGCATCGAGGTGCGTCGATGCCGCTTCGAAATGTCACTCGTCCACGCGTATCCCGATCGAGAGGTCGAGTTGTTGTTTCATGTGGTCGAGGCCTGGACTGGGACTCCAGAGTCGCGCGAGGGTCAGTCGCTGCGCTGGGTGCCGATTTCGGCGCTCGGCGACGAAGATATCCTCGAAGCGGACCTGCCGTTCATCCGTACTTTGCAGCAGCGTGCCGACAGCGCAAGATAACTCTATGAGTATGCCAAGCACATTGACTGTATCGGCCTGCGGTGAGCGCATCGAAGCGCGTAACCCACGCAGCGGTGAGATCGACTTCGCGTTCAACGCACCGACTTCGGCTGAGCTCGCCACTCGACTCGATAGCTTGCGCGCTGCGCAGAGGCGTTGGCGTGCACGCACTCTTGATGAGCGTATTGAGATTCTTCGTCGTTGGCGCGCCGAATGGGTCGCTCGTCAGCCGGCGATCATCGAGGCGCTGTCTCAAGATACCGGACGATTTCTGATCGCGACCAGCGAGGTCACGACCGTCGCGGGGATGATTGATCGATGGACGGCGCTCACCCCATCGCTCGCCGTCGAAGAAGAGACGCGCTCGGCGAGCTTGCCGCAGATTTCCTATCGCTCGCAGTTTGTGCCGTATGAGCTCGTCGGCATCATCAGTCCCTGGAACTTCCCCGCGACGCTGTGCTTCATCGATGCGATCCCCGCTTTGCTCGCAGGCTGTGCGGTCTTCATCAAGCCGAGCGAAGTGACACCTCGCTTCGTGGGTCCGGCGCTCGAGTCCATCGCCGCCGTGCCCGAGCTCGCTGAGGTACTGCACCTTCAGCCTGGCGGCCGACAGACCGGCGAACAGCTCGTTGAGAGTGTCGACGTCGTGTGTTTCACCGGAAGCGTGGCGACCGGACGCCTCGTCGCTGCCAATGCGGCGCGGCATTTCATCCCGACTTTTCTCGAACTCGGAGGCAACGATCCGCTCATCGTCACGGCGACGGCCGATCTCGAGCGTGCGACCGATGTGGCGCTGCGATCGACCTGTCTCGCGACAGGACAGGCCTGCCAGAGTATCGAGCGCGTCTACGTCGATCGAAAGATATTCGAACCGTTCGTCGCGCGGCTCGTGGAGAAGGCGAAAGTCGTCGAGCCCAATTGGCCCGACATGCATCAAGGCACGATCGGCCCGTTCATTTTCGGTAAGCAGGCCGACGTCGTCGCTGCCCAGATCGCCGATGCCGTCTCCAAGGGGGCGCGCGTGCTTTGCGGGGGGCAGATCGAAGACCACGGCGGCAAGTGGCTACGACCCACCGTGCTCATCGACGTCGATCATCGGATGAGCATCATGACCGAGGAAACCTTCGGTCCTGTCATTCCCGTCATGGCGTTCGATCACATCGATGAAGCCATTGCACTCGCGAATGAGGGTGTCTACGGGCTGTCGGCTGGCGTGATCGCCGGTACGCTCGAGGAGGCCGAGACCATCGGTCGACGCATCGATGCGGGCGGCATTAGTCTCAACGACGGCTCGCTCACGGCGCTATGCCACGAAATGGAGAAGCATTCGTTCAAGTTGTCGGGTCTCGGCGGGTCTCGGATGGGTCCGGCCGGCTACCTGCGCTTCTTCCGTCGTAAAGTGCTCATCCGTCAGCACGGCCAACCGGCTACCATCGCGAGCGTCGCCGAATCGAATCTCAGCAAAGGAAAGACTCCATGAGCAATCAGGACCTCGGTCTCCCCGAAATCAAAATCGACTCCGCCAGCCTCTATCGCGAGGATGTTTTCACCGACCGCCGCGCCGGAACGCTGCGTCGCATGATCCCAGTGCTCACCGACGGCTCACCAGATTCTTCGCGACCGGTGCTCTGGCTGGGTCAGACTCAGCTCATGACCCCGGGCGGCGTGTTGCCTCTCGGCTTCGAGATCGAGGCCAAAGATTTGGCCGAAGCGATCGAAAAATTTCCCGATGCCGTCAAGAAAGCCCTCGAAGATGCCATCGAGGAAGCGCAGCAAATGCGTCGTGAGGCTGCGTCGCGCATCGTAGTGCCCGAGTCGGGTGCCGCGCTCGGTCAGACGCTCGGCGGAAAGATCAAGATGCCCTGAGGCCACAGCGCCTCGGAAATAAAGACGACTCGAGACAGGCGCGCTGATTAAGCGTCGGCGATCTGCCGATAGACCTCGGCAAACTCGGTCTGCGATTTCACGCAGACCGAGAGATCTTTCAGCAGTCCATCGTGCAGGTCGTAAATCCAGCCGTGGATCTCGAGTGCTTTGCCGCGATCCCACGCGCTTTGAACGATCGTCGTTTGCCCAACGTTGAGCACTTGTTCGATCACGTTGAGCTCGCAGAGCCGGCGTAGGCGGGTCATCTCGTCCGGGAGTTCGGCGAGACGTGCATGGTGCTTCTTCATCACGTCCTGCACGTGCCGCAACCAATTGTCGATGAGCCCCAGTCGATCGTTACGCATCGCGGCATGTACGCCACCACAACCGTAATGACCACAGACGATCACGTGCTCGACGTCGAGCACATCCACGGCGTATTGCAGAACCGATAAGCAATTGAGATCGGTATGCACAACGACGTTCGCCACGTTTCGATGCACGAAGAGCTCACCGGGTAGTAAGCCGACGATTTCATTGGCTGGTACCCGGCTATCGGCGCAGCCGATCCAAAGATAATCGGGTGATTGTTGCCCGACCAGCTTTTCGAAAAAGGCGGGATCTCGTGTTGTGATCTCTGCCGACCACTCGCGGTTACGATCGAAAAGCGGCTTTAAGCTGCGCATGAGGTGAGGCTCTCCAAATCAGCAGTATTCACTCTGCCGCATTATTCCGCGGCGATAGGCTCGCCAGTCGGAGCCTCGATCTTCGGTCGATCTGGGCGCAGCGTGCGTGCAAAGAATTGGGCGATCGTTTCGTAGGCGTGCGGACCGGTCGAGCCAAAACGTAGCAAGGCATGTTTGCTGCCGGGGTAGGGCATAACCTCGAAAGACTTGCGTAGGTCTTGTAGTCGCTTGAAGAGCGCCGTGCTGTGCGTGAAGAGTACGTTGTCATCGGCCATGCCGTGCATGATGAGCAGCGGACCGGCGAGTTTATCGGCGTGGGTCATGACGTTACCCTCGCGATAACCCTCGGGGTTGTCCTCGGGTGTACTCATGTATCGCTCGGTGTAGTGGGTGTCGTAAAGGCGCCAGTCGGTGACGGGGGCGCCGGAAACACCGGCGGCGAAATGGCCCGGGGCTTTCACCATACTCATCAGCGCCATGTAACCGCCGTAGCTCCAGCCGAACACACCGATACGCGTGCCGTCCACGAAGGGCAGCGTGCGCAGGAATTCGACGCCACGCACCTGATCTTCGATCTCGACTGTGCCCATGCGTCGATAGAGTGCCCCCTCGAACTCACGACCCCGGAATGCCGAGCCGCGATTGTCGACGGTGAACACGACGTATCCTTGCTGCGCGAGATATTGTCGAAAGAGACCACCCCAGGCTCTTCGAACGTTTTGTACTCCGGGTCCACCGTAGACTTCGACGATAACGGGATAGCGGCGACCCTCCTGCATACCGACGGGTCGCGTGAGTTGATAGTGCAGGGTCTGTCCATCGGCCGCTTTCAGCGTGCCGAACTCGGTCGGCCGATGCAGAGGCAGGTAGGGCGCGTACGGATGGGTGTCGTCCAGTCGATTTGCGACGAGCACGTCGATGAGGCTGCCATCCGTTCGTCGCAAGCTCAGCGAGGGCGGAGAGTCCGGCGTCGAGAAGGTATCGAGCCAATATTTTCCATCGGAGGACAGACTGTTCGCGTGCCAGCCCGATTCGCGGCTGAGTCGCTGGATACCGCTCTCGATACCCGCCGTGTCGGAGGGTCCTTCGAGCGGGGCGACGTAAAGATGTCTCTCGAGCGGCGTATCGCGGTTGGCCGTGAAGTAGACGAGACCTCGCGCTTCGTCGACCGTTTCAATGGCGCGTTCGCGGCCACTACCGGCGACCATCCACGAACCTGCCGTGATAGGCCTCAAAAGTCTGCCGTCGTAATCGAAGAGATAGAGGTGATCGTAACCGCTGCGTGCGGACGACCAGATGAACGCCGGACGCTGTTTCAAAAATGTCAGTTCGTCGTGTAGATCGATCCAGGTGTCGCTGCGCTCTTCGATCAGCAGTCGGCCGGCCCCCGAACTTGCATCGACCCGCCAGAGCTGCAGTAATTTTTGATCGCGGGGTTGACGCTGAACGGCGAGCGCGGACGAATCGGGAAACCAATTGACTCGCGCGAGGTAGCCGTCGCCCGCCGACGCGGCAGGCAGTTCGCGATCGCTGGCTTGATCGAGGTCATGGACAAAGAGATCAACACGAGCGTTGGGGCGACCCGCCGCCGGATAACGCTGGCGGATGACCTTAACGCTCTCGGCATAGATTTCGAAGCGCTCGACTTCATCGACCGTCGATTCGTCGACACGGGTGTAGGCGATGCGTCGCTCGTTGGGCGACCACCAGTAACCGGTGCTGCGATCCATCTCTTCCTGCGCGATGAATTCGGCGACGCCGAATGACAGCAGTCCCCCTCCGGCTCGGGTGATCGCGATCTCACGCCCCGAAGAGAGCTCGAGCGCGAACAGGTTTTGATCGCGCACGTAACTGACGTAGCGACCGCGCGGTGAGAACCGCGCATCGGTTTCGGCGGCGGGTGTCGAGGTGAGACGACGTACTGCGGTAGCGGCCGAGGCAGCGCGCAGATCGTAGAGATAAAGGTCTCCCGAGAGCGGAATGAGCAGATAGCGCGAGTTCGGCGAGAACTCGTATTCGACGATGCCGGCGAGCGAGGACGTACGAGCGCGCTCGCGTCGCGCTTCTTCTTCGGCGGAGAGCTTGCCCTCATCGGCGACGAGCGCGGCGGAGTCGACGAGTAGGCGGGTACGACGGGTCGAGGTGTCGTAGGCCCAAATGTCGAGACGATCTTTGGCGGCGGGCTTGCCTTGCAGGTAGGTGACGAGCTTGCCGTCCGGGGAGAACCTCGCGCCGCGCAATGACGGCCCGGAGAGATCGGGTGCGGCGAAGAGCCGGTCGATGGTGAGTCGTTGCGGCGTCGCCGCCGAGGCGACGGCCGATACGGCGAGGGCGGTCAGCGCGATCGCCCCGACGGACAGGGATTTCAAAGTGCTGCACATCATGCGTTTGTGTCCAGTAACATGCGTCATCCAGATGAAACCCAGTGTAGAGAGGAATATGTCCCATCGCCACCCGCGACGCTTCGCGCTCGCCACTGCTCTGCTCGTCACGCTCACCTCCCAGACCGCCATGCCTGAAAACAAAGCTTCGTCCGCCTCGCTGTCCTATCCGAACGCGACGCGGGGTTCGGTCGTCGACGTCTATCATGGCAAGTCGGTCGCCGACCCCTACCGTTGGCTCGAGCAGCCCGCTGCAGCGGCCACACGCGACTTCGTTGCGGCGCAAAATGCGCTCGCCAAGCCTTGGCTCGAGTCGCTCCCCCAGCGTGCCTGGATTCAAAAGCGCCTGACCGAGCTCTGGAACTTCGAGCGAGTCGGCGTGCCGCGCAAGAAGGGCGGCAAGTATTTCTTTGTCCGCAACGATGGTCGCCAGAATCAGAGCGTGCTCTACGTCGCCGACTCGCTTCAGGCCAAGCCGCGTGTGCTTTTCGACCCGAATGCGGCGAGCCGTGACGCGACCGTCGCGCTCGCCCGTTATGAGCCATCGCCCGATGGCAGTCTCATCGCCTATTCTTTGTCCGATGGCGGTACCGACTGGGAGATTTGGAAGTTCCGTCGTACCTCCGATGGCGTCGATCTACCCGACGAACTTCGTTTCACGAAGTTCTGGGAGCTCTCATGGGCGCCCGATGGCTCCGGCGTGTACTACAGCCGCTACCCGCGCCGTGCCGACGATGCCTCGCGCGGAGATGATCAAGGCCAGCCGGTCGTCCACTTCCATCGACTCGGTGATGCGCAAGAGCGTGATGCCGAAATCTACCGTGTGAAGAACCATCCGCGCCGCGCACCGACGGCGAATGTCTCGGACGACGGTCGTTGGCTCTTCGTATCGATGTTCGACGGTTATCGAACCAATGGCATAGACCTCATCGACCTGCGCGATCCCAAAGCGCCACCGCGCACGCTGTTCGGAGCCTGGGATGCTCGCTACTCCATTATCGGCAGCGAGGGCGACACGATTTACGTCGTCACCACGAACAATGCGCCGCAAAGCCGAGTGATCGCGGTCGACGCACGCGATCCGTCGCCCGAGAAGTGGCGTGAACTCGTCCCGCAGGACACGCTCGCACTCGATGAGGCGAGTTTCGTCGGTGGCCGCATCATCGTGCGCTATGTGCGTGATGCGCATGGAGTCGCGCGAGTCTTCGATCGAGATGGACGCGCGCTCGGAGAGGTGTCTGTCCCGGGGCTCGGAACGATTGCCGGTTTCGGCGGCAATGCGACCGACACTGAAACCTTCTTCGCTTATGCCGATTATCTGCGTCCGGGGCAGGTCATGCGTCTCGATCTCAGCGATCTCTCGACGAGTGTCTGGAGAGCGCCTGCTTTCGGTGCCGATACCTCGCGCTACGTGACGCGGCAGGTCTTCTACACGAGCAAAGACGGTACCCGAGTTCCGATGTTTATCACGCATCATCGCGATCTCGTAAAAAATGGCGAGGCGCCGACGCTGCTTTATGGATACGGCGGATTTAACGTGTCGGTGACACCGACCTTCCGTCCCACCGTGATCACCTGGCTCGAGATGGGCGGCATCTACGTGGAGGCCAATCTGCGTGGCGGTGGCGAGTACGGCGAGCCGTGGCACGAAGCGGGCACGAAGACGCGTAAACAAAACGTGTTCGACGATTTCATTGCTGCTGGTGAATATCTCGTTCGTGAGGGGTACACCAACCCGCGCCGACTTGCGATTTCAGGACGCAGCAACGGAGGCTTGCTCGTGGGTGCAACGCTACTGCAGCGGCCCGATCTATTCGCCGCTGCGCTACCCGGCGTCGGCGTGCTCGATATGCTTCGCTATCACACGGCGAGCGCCAACGCGCGCCAGTGGTCTTCGGATTACGGACTCTCAGAAGATCCGACGGAGTTCGAGGCGCTGCTCGCGTACTCGCCGGTGCACAACGTGAAGCCCGGCGCGTGCTATCCGCCGACGCTCATCACGACGGCTGATCGTGACGATCGAGTCGTGCCCTGGCACAGCTATAAGTTCGCCGCTGCGCTGCAGCACGCACAGGGTTGTGCGTCACCGATCCTGCTGCGCGTCGAAACGCGGGCGGGGCACGGTGCGGGCAAGCCCACTTGGATGCAGATCGAAGATTTTGCAGACCAATGGGCGTTCGCCGCGGCGATGCTCGGAGTGAAGACGCCCTGAGAGTTCAGGCCTTGGCGCTCGGTCGCGCGGCGATGGCCGCGTGCCAGCGCCCAAGGTGGATCTGCTCGGGTTGCAGGCGAATGCCCGACGGTTTGCCAAACGCCAGCGTCGTAAAGGCGACGATGTCGGCCATGCTGAATGTATCGCCCGCAATGAATGGCCGCTCGGCGAGCAGTGCATCGAGTCGACGCCACTCATCGAGTACCTGTTGTCTGGCCAAAACGCCGTAGTCCGGAACCTGCGTGACGCGTCCCTGCCAGAACTTGTGGGTGTGACGAAACGCGTGGGTCGTTGGCACGTACACCCTGAACATCAACTCCAGCGTCAACGATTCGACGCGAGCACGTTCGAGTGGCGTCGCGCCGAAGAGGCAGGGATCGGGGTAGAGCGCTTCGAGGTATCGACAGATCGCAAGTGACTCACGAATGCGAGTCCCGTCGTCGAGTTCGAGTACCGGCACTT
>JBIIHO010000265.1:0-2834 GCA_044235605.1 Steroidobacteraceae bacterium
ACCGGTTTCGTTTGCCGCGATATCGATCGGTATCCGAGTGATCGACACACCGCGCGCGTCAAGACCTTTCTCGGCAATGAACATGCGCACGCGGCGCGGACTCGGGGCGACAGCGTTATCGTAGAGTTTCATTAGCTGCAGCAGATGAGATCGAAAGGTACGTCGCTTTCGACTTGGCGCGCTCGTTCGTTCAGGCCTTGCCAGCTCACGAAACGCACGCTCGCGCGGTAGTGGCTGCCGCTGATTTCGGGAAACACACCGAGTTCGGCGGGAACTGCAACGCGCAGTAATTGCACGGGCTGGCCGCGATCGAAGGTGATGTGGAAGACACCGTTCGCGGCGACTTCACTACGTACACGACCGCTCTGTCGCGTGAGCCACAGAAGCTCAGCGATCGAGTCGCAAAGCGGGCGCAACAACGCGAGCCACTCCGCGAGCGCTTGTTCGCGAGCTTCGGTCGGCTGCGCCAACCAAAAAGATAAATCCGGCAAATCGAAATCGCAGGTGCCGCCCGGGATGGTGCTTCGGTGTCGGATCGCAGCGAGGAAGTTCGAGTCACGCAGGGGCTGCAACCAGGTCGAGCCGGCGCCGAGCAATTCGGTTCGCAGCCGAGTGAGATTGGCGACGAGCGCCTGAAGTCGATCGACGTCGATGTTGGGTCTGCGCTGAAACTCTGTGTACACGGCGATCTGACGCTCGAGTTCTTTGAGCACGTCGGCGCGTATATCGCTGCGTGTGATGATGGCGAGAATGTCGAGGAGACTCGCGATCGCGGCGCGGCTGCCCCATTGCGAGCTCGAATTCGCGTGGAAGAGACCTTGGTTATAGAGGAAGTCGATGCGCAAATAGGCGCGCATCCGCTCGTTGAGCGGTTGCTCGAAAAGCAGAGGCCCCTCGTTGCCCGCAGGCGCCGTGGCTGCCCCCTCTGCGGCCACCTCGGTCATTGGCCTATTCTGTTACAGCCGGCTCCCGACCGCCACCCAACTTGCGCAGGTCAGGTTCCTAGGCCCGCGCCTGCCAACTCGAGATAACGTCGGTGGAGCGATCGGACGGCCGTCTCCAATGCCTCCAGATTGCCATCGTTGACGATGATGTCATCGGCGATCGCGAGCCGAGCCGCCCGGGGTACCTGTGCGGCGAGAACGGCCCGAGCAGCCTTTTCATCGATGTGGTCGCGAGCCATCACTCGAACAATTTGCAGTGCCTCCGGGCAGTCGACCACGAGCACCCGGTCGAAGTCTCGCCGTCCCCCGGTTTCGACGAGCAACGGAATTGCATTGATCACGTAGGGCCCGGGCGCCGTTTGGTTGAGGGTCGCCATCCGGCTTCGAATTCGCGGATGGGTGATGGCCTCAAGGTCGCCTCGCGCTGCCGGGTCGCTGAACACGATCCCTCGTAAGGCGCGCCGATCGAGTTGACCGTCGGGCGCGAGTACGGTCGGACCGAATCGTTGCACGATGGCGGCGAGACCCTCGCTTCCGGGTGCCACGACTTCGCGCGCGATGACATCGCTATCGATGACGGTGACGCCGAGTGCTGCGAAGAGATCAGTGACGCGAGACTTGCCGCTCGCAATGCCGCCGGTGAGACCCACCTTGAACATCGATCAGAACCCCGCCCATTCTTTGATCAGAAGACTGTCTGGAGCGCCTCGTCCGATCAGCATGACGAACCACGCTGCTGCGGCGAGAAAGGGTCCGAAGGCGATCGGTTGCTGCCCTGATCGTTTAAAGAAAAACACCAAGGTGAGGCCGACCGCTGCGCCGGCGATGGACGCCAGCAAGATGATCGGCATGAGTGCTGCCGGTCCGAGCCACGCACCGAGAGCGGCAAATAATTTGAAATCACCATAGCCCATGCCTTCCTTGCCGGTGATGAGCTTGAACAGGTGATAGAACGCCCAAAGCGATAGATAACCTACGATCGCACCGATCACCGCTGTGCGCACATCGCCCGCGAGACTTACTGCAAGTCCGATCCAGAGCAGCGGCAGTGTGAGTTGATCGGGTAGATAGTGCGTGTCGAAGTCGATGACGGCGAGTGCGATGAGAAATGCGGTGACGAGGAGAGCGGCCCAAGCCTCGGGTCCAGCGCCAAAGTTGATCGCGACGATCACGAAGGCGATCGCCGTCCCCAGCTCGATGAGCGGGTAGCGCGATGAGATCGAAGTGCCACAGGCGGCGCAACGTCCCCGCAGTGTAAGCCAGCTGAGAACAGGCACGAGCTGCGGCGCGCGAAGAGGCGTCTGGCAAGAAGCGCAGTGGGATCGTGGCGCGATGAGATCGTAGCGGGCCGAGCTGATGACCCGGCCCTCAAGCTCGGCGCACTGCTCACGCCACTCGCGCTCGAGCATGCGCGGAAGCCGGTGAATCACCGTGTTCAGAAAACTGCCGACGATCAGGCCGAGCAGCGCCGCCACGATGGGGAATACCCCCGGGGCGGTCAGAGTCGCTAGCCCCTGAAGCAGCGAGGAGAACGCATCCGTCATTAGCGGTTCCCTTAACCTCGGGTTTCGACGAAAATGGGAGTTTAGTCCAGCAGGTCGGGGGTCTCGATGAATCTTCACGAATATCAGGCGAAAGAAGTCTTTTCGGCGTACGGAATACCCGTTCCGACCGGCCGCGTAGCGGCCACGCCCGATGAGGCGGTCGCTGCAGCAGAAGCGCTCGGCGGTCAGGTCTGGGTCGTGAAAGCGCAGGTGCACGCCGGCGGTCGCGGCAAAGCGGGCGGCGTCAAGCTCGCTCGCGACACCAACGCCGTACGGGAGGCTGCAAAAGCCATGCTCGGTACGCGTCTTGCGACCAAACAGACCGGACCCGAAGGGTTACCCGTCG
>JBIIHO010000221.1:0-3478 GCA_044235605.1 Steroidobacteraceae bacterium
CCCCGATGACCCCCATAACGCCGTCACCCGCGCTGTATGGCGCCGTGATGACGCTGCAGTCATCGAGCATCTGGTACCCCGACTCCTTGCCGATGAAAATCTGCACACCCTCAGCGTGCAGGCTCTGATCGAGCAAGTGCAGGAAGTCGCGCTTTTCGTTGAAGGCCTCGAACAAGCGCTTGAGCTTCTCGACGCTGGTCAGTTGCGCAGCCCCCATCAGGTTGGTTTCGCCGGCGACAATGTAATCGAGACCCGAAGCCTTGGCAGAGCCATCCTGATCGAACACTTGCTGCGCCATGCTGATGGCATCGAGCATCAGTGAGTTCATGTGCTCACGTGCTTCTTGCAGCTGACGCAAGATCTCGACTCGAGCCGCCTCGGCCGAGCGACCAATAAGCTGCTCGTTGAGGTAATGCGCCGCACGCCGCAGCTCATCGGGCGTGTGATGCCTCGACAGATGAATGATGCGGTTCTGCACTTCTCGGTCGTTGAAAACGAGCACGACGAGTACGCGATTTTCCGAGAGCCCGACGAATTCGATCTGAGTGATCGAGGCGACTGCGGGCCGCGGTACCGTGACGACACCGGCGAGGCGCGTGACGTTCGACAGCAACTGCGAGGCATTGGCGACCAAGGCTTTAGGGTCGTCCGTCGTTGAAACGTCGAGATGGCGACGAACCTCGGCGATCGCGATGTCATCGGGGGGACGCGAGCGCAGCAACGTGTCGACGAAAAACCGATAACCGCGGTCGGTCGGGATGCGCCCCGCAGAGGTGTGCGGGGACGCGACGAACCCAAGCTCCTCGAGGTCGGCCATGACATTTCGGATGGTGGCCGAGGACAGCTGCAACCCCGAATCGCGCGACAAGGCCCGAGAGCCGACCGGCTGGCCCTCGCGGATATAGCTCTCGACCAGAACTCGCAGTAACTGCTGGGCGCGCTCAGTCAGCAGTTCGTATTCGTGGGCCATGAACAAAAACTAACGAGAGGACCTTTACTGCGTCAAGGGACGTGATAAAACGATGCAGGTTTTATTCGGACCCGGTCCCATGCCCGACATCCGCCGCTGCGCTCTCATCACCCGCTTTGCCGACCCCCGCGTCGCCGAAAGTGCAGCGCTCCTCGCCCGTCATCTCGCCTCTCGAGGTCTCGAGGCGCTGGCTTCCGACGACGAGCGTGATCGCCTCCCCGGCGTCGAAGCAAGATTTCTCCCCGAGTCCGATTTAGTCGTCGAAGCCGATCTCGTTATAGCCATCGGTGGTGACGGAACCCTGCTCTACGCAGCAGGCCTCGTCGCGGAGCAAGGCACGCCGTTGCTCGGCGTCAATCGCGGTCGGCTTGGTTTTTTGACCGACGTCATGCCCGAAGACATGCTGAGCTCAGTGGATGCCGCCCTCTCCGGTCAGTGCTTGCGGGACGAGCGTCCGTTGCTACGCGCAGAAATCAGATCGGCAACCGGCCCGACGATCAGCGGCCTCGCGCTCAACGATGTGGTTTTGCAAAAACGACAGAGCGGTCATCTCATCGATTTCGAAACCTGGATCGACGGTCGTTTCGTCAACAGCCATGGAGGCGATGGTCTCGTCGTGGCGAGCGCAACGGGTTCAACCGCCTATGCGCTTTCCTGTGGCGGTCCGATCGTCGACCCCTCCCTGGAGGTCGTTGTCGTAACGCCCATTTGCCCTCATACGCTCTCCGATCGCCCCATCGTGGTGTCGGCGCGCTCCGTTATCGAGATCCGCATCATCGATCGCCCGGACTCTTCAGCCGAAGTGGCCTGCGACGGCCGCTCGCTTGCCCCGCTCAACCCGGGCGAATCGCTCGTCATCCGTACGGCCGGTGCACGCATCACGCTGCTGCATCCCGAGGGCTACGACTACTACCGACTGCTCCGCAGCAAGCTGAACTGGGGCCGGCGCAGTTTCGACGCGCAGCGCTGAAACCTTCTGCCCATGCTCTCCCATCTGCACATTCGAGACTTCGCGATCATCGACGCCGTCGAAGTCGACTTCTCTCGCGGACTCACCGTGCTCACCGGCGAAACCGGTGCGGGAAAGTCCATCCTCGTCGATGCCCTGCAATTAGCCGTGGGTGGACGTGGAGGCGCTGAGGCCATCCGACACGGCGCCGATCGCGCGGAGATCACCGCCACCTTCGACATCGGCTCTGCTCCCAAGACACTGTTGTCGCTACTCGAAGAACAAAGCGTCGAGATCGAGGACGAACTCGTCGTACGTCGAGTGCTCACACGCGAGGGTAAGTCGCGCGCCTATCTCAATGGACAGCAGGTGCCGCTACAAATACTGAGATCCGTCGGTGAGTCTCTCGCCGAGATTCATGGGCAACATGAGTTCCAAAGTCTCGTTAAGAGCAGCGCACAACGCGAGCTCCTTGATGCGTTCGGCGGACATAACGCCCTCGCCGCTGAAGTCGCCGGACTACACCGCGAGCGGCTGCAGCGCTCAAACGCGCTCGAATCCCTCGAGGCTGCAGCCCGCGATCGCGATGCGCGTCTCGATCTTTTGCGACATCAAACCGGAGAACTCAACGCGCTTTCGCTCAAGCCCGGCGAACTTCAGGCGCTCGGCGAGGAACGAAATCGTCTCGCCAACTCCGGACGCCTCGCTGAAACCGCGCGCAATGCGCTCGAATTTCTTTACGACGCGGAAGACAACAATGCGCATCATGCGGTGTCACGCGCTTTGGCCGTTCTGCGTCAGGGCGCCGCGCTCGACTACAAACTCGACGCTCTGTTGCTCCCACTCGAAGAGGCCGCTATCCGCATTGCCGATGGCGCACAAGAGCTGACGCGCTACCTCGACTCGATCGAAGCCGATCCGCGTCGTCAAGAAGAACTGGAGCAACGCCTTGCAACCGTCGAATCGCTCGCTCGCAAGCACCGCTGCTCGCCGGACGAACTCCCGACGAAAGCCACCGAGCTTGCCGATGAACTTGCGAGCCTAGAAAAAATCGACGCGAACCTTTCCTCGCTACGGGCGCAGGTGAAATCGGCGATCGAAGCGTGGCATGAGGCAGCCTCTCGACTCTCTAAACACCGCCGGAAGTCGGCTAACGAACTCGCCGCCGAGATCAGCGCCCGAATGCAAAAGCTCGGAATGATCGGCGGAAAATTCGACATCGAGCTCTCTGCCACGGAGAGCCCGGAAGGTGGCACCGCCCCAAATGGCCTGGAGGACGTTGCGTTTCTGGTCTCCGCCAATGCAGGTCAACCGCCGCGGCCAATCGGCAAAGTCGCCTCGGGCGGCGAACTCTCCCGTCTGTCACTCGCCGTACAGGTTGCGCTCGCCGGACGCATCAAAGATCTCGCGGCCGGCGGATGCATGGTCTTCGACGAAGTCGACTCAGGGGTAGGTGGCGCCGTAGCCGAAATCGTCGGTCGCGAACTCGCCGCGCTCGGCGCGTCGGCGCAGGTGCTCTGCGTGACGCATCTGCCTCAAGTAGCAGCTCTCGGCAATCA